>NZ_JAIUKB010000053.1:6525-77892 GCF_020176785.1 Saccharopolyspora sp. 6V
CGGGCGGCGGCGGGGCGCCGGCCGCCGCCGCCGCCCCGCCCGGGGCGGCCGGCCCCGGGCCCCCCCCCCCCCCCCCCCCCCCCCACGCCTGGGAGACCACCTACGCGCACCGCCTCAGCGGCCCCGACCCCGTCCTGGAATGGGTGACCGGCACGGCGCTGCGCCCGGTGCGCGCCGCGCTGGACGAGCCGGACTGGCAGCGGTTCCGCGCCGCGCTCGCCGACCGGCTGCGCACCAGTTATCCCGCGCGTGCCGACGGCACCACGTGGTTCCCGTTCCGGCGGATCTTCGTCGTCGCCCACAAGCCCTGATCCCGGACCCGCTCACCTGCGATGTTCTTGAACGGAGGGGGGTGTGAACGGGCCCGGAACGATGCGCTAGAGTGGTTCCCGTCAGCACGAACGAGAGCTGATGGAAATCGAATATTCCTCCGTAGCTCAATTGGCAGAGCATTCGGCTGTTAACCGAAGGGTTACTGGTTCGAGTCCAGTCGGAGGAGCTTTTCGAGCGAAGCCCCAGGTCACAGGCCTGGGGCTTCGCTCTTTCGTCGTCCGGAGATCTCTCGGTGCGAATCGCGCCCCCGGCCTTCGTTCACTCGTTCGTGGATATCCGGTGAGCGGTTCCGCACGCTCGCCCGGCGGGCTGCTGTACCGGGTCGCCTGCCGGGCGCGGGTGGCCGGCCACCGGGGCGCCCGTCGTGCGACTTCCGGGCGAGGCGCACTTGCCCGGAAGTACGACCTCGCCGTGGACTTCGAGGTGATCTCGCGGCCGTCGCCGGGCCCTAGCTTTGCGGGTGATCGGAACACGGGACCACCCAGGAGGACCACATGGTCAAGCTCGGCAAGGCGGCGCTGCTCGGCACGGCGGGGGCGGTCGCGCTGACCGCGGCGTTCACCCCCGCGGCATCGGCGATCATCGGCGGGCACGACGCCACCGCGGACTACCCGTTCATGGTGAGCGTGCAGAAGGACGGGCAACACTACTGCGGCGGCTCGCTGATCGCGCCCGACTGGATCGTCACCGCCGGGCACTGCACGGTGAACCTCGAACCGCAGCAGCTCTCGGTGCAGATCGGCGACCATGACCGCACGAAGGGAGAGACGGCGAAGGTCACCGAGGTGATCGCGCACCCCGACTTCTCCTACGAGCCGTTCCACGACGACGTGGCCGTGATGAAGCTCGACCACCCGGTGCGGGCCCAACCGATCGAGCTGGCCGCCGACTCCGGACCGGCAGGCACCCCCACCCGCATCCTCGGCTGGGGCATGACCTGCGAGGACGGCAGCGAGTGCCCGGACCTGCCGACCGTGCTGCAGGAGCTGGACACCGAACTCGTCGCGGACGACCGGTGCAGCGAGAACTACGACCCGGCGAACGAGCTGTGCACCGACAGCCCCACCGAGGGCGCGCAGGCCTGCATCCTCGATTCCGGTGGCCCGCAGCTCAAGGGACGGCCCGGCGCGTGGGAGCTGATCGGGGCGACCAGCCGCGACGGCGACGCCGACCCGAACTGCGCGAGCGGTCCCGGGATCTACACCGACCTCACCGCCCACCGAGCCTGGATCGAGAACACCATCGCGACCCGTTGATCGCTCTTCCGCTCCACTCCTGTTCCGGAGGGGGCGGGTGGCGGAACCTCATTGCCTGTCTTCCCACTCCAGTCGGGTAGCGCTCGGGTGGCGGAACCTCAGCGGCTTCGCCGCAGGCGGGAGGAGGACACGGCCCGGCGGGGTTCCGCCGCTCGGCCCCGCCGGAAACGGTGATCAAGTGGCGGCCAGCAGGCCGACTGCGACGGCCGCGGTGCCGAGGCCCAGCAGCTGGCCGGGGTGGATGCGTTCGGCGAGGACGCCGCGGGCCAGCAGCACCGTGCCCGCCGGGTACAGCGCGACGATCACGGCGACGACGGTGAGGTCGCCGCTGCGCGCGGCGAGCAGGAACAGCAGGTTCGCCACCGAGTCCAGCACGCCCGCCGCGGCCGAGACCGCGTACGCCGGCCGCCGGGACCCGAGCCTGCGGTGCAGCAGTCCGGCCGCGGTCAGCGTGACCGCCGAGGACACGGCGCGGCCGACGATCAGCGGCGCCACCCCGCTGTCGGCGGGCGCCTGGTGCAGGAACACCAGCTGCAGCGCGATCGCGGCCCCCGCTCCGAACGCCAGCAGCAGCGCCCCGCGGGACGGCCGCCCGGCACCGGGTCCCGCGCTGACCAGCACCACGGCGATCAGTGCCAGCGCGAGACCGATCCCACCGGCGAGCGCCAGCCGCTCGCCCTGCAGCAGGCCCACCGCGACCGGCAGCCCGGCCGAGACGAGCGCGGTGACCGGGGAGAGCACGTTCATCGGCCCGATCGCCAGCGTCCGGTAGAGCAGCGCGAACGCGGCCGCCGACACGACGCCCGAGGCGGCGCCCCAGCCGAGGGCTCCGGGGCTGAAGGAGGCGCCGAGCAGCGGCCACAGCGCGAGTTCGACGGCGAGGCTGGCCGGGGCGGCGATCACCACGGTTCGCAGCACGTGGGCGCCGCGGGCGCCGACGCCGCCGAGGAAGTCGGCGCACCCGTACGCGAGCGAGCTGCCGAGGGCCAGCAGTAGAGCGAGCACAGCACATCCCTTACGGTTCAACGGAACGACCGCACCGTACAGCGAACAGTCCGCTTTCTGTCAACCGAACGACCTGTGAGTGCAATAAAACGACCGGAAGGTGAGCAGATGCCCGAGTCGGAGGCCGCGCTGCGCACGGTGGCGCAGAACGTCCGGGCCGCCCGCACCCGCGCCGGCCTGTCCCTGGAAGAACTCGGCCGCCGCGCCCAGGTCAGCAAGGGCGCGCTGGTGAGCCTGGAACGCGCGCAGGGCAACCCGAACCTGGGCACCCTGGTGCGCCTCGCCGACACCCTCGGCATCTCCGTGTCCGATCTCGTCCAGGGCGCCCCGTCGAGCCGGGTGCGCGTGGTGGACGCCGCCTCCGTCGAACCGCTGTGGACCGGGGAGCGCGGCGGCGAGGCCCGCCTCGTGCTCACCGCGCGCGGCCCCGCGCCCACCGAGATCTGGCGCTGGCGGCTGGAACCCGGCGAGGAGTACCCCAGCCACCCCCACCAGGCCGGTGTCGTGGAGACCGTCACCGTGCTCTCCGGCCGGATGCTCCTGGTCGTCGACGGCGCCGAGCACGAGGTGCCCGCCGGGTGCACCGCCACCTTCGACGGCGACGTCCCGCACGGCTACCGCGGCGCGGGCGAGGAGACCTGCGAACTGGTCATGACCGTGGTGCTGCCCTGACGATCAGCCGCGGGTGGACCCGAACCGCCTGCGGTAGTCCGTCGGCGTGGTGCCCAGGTGCCGGGTGAACGCGCGGCGCAGCGCCTCGTCCGAACCCAGCCCGCTGTCCCGGGCCGCCGAGGTGACCGAGTGCCCGTCCAGCAGCAGCCGCTGCGCCCGGTCCAGCCGGACCCGTTCGACCCAGCACGCGGGCGTCGTCCCCAGCTCCGCGCGGAACAACCTGCTCAGGTGCCGGGTGCTGACGGCCGCGGCCCGCGCCATCGACGCCGGGCGGTGATCCCCGGCCGGGTCGCCGAGCACCGCGTCGAGCACCGCGCGCAGCTGCGCGGCCCGCGCCGGGGGCGGGGCGGTCGCCGTCGAGTACTGCGACTGGCCGCCCGGCCGGTGCAGGAACACGACCATCTCCCGCGCGATGTGCCGGGCGCCCTCCGCCCCGTGGTCCTCCTCCACCAGAGCCAGCGCCAGATCGATGCCCGCGCTGATGCCCGCGGAGCTGACGTAGCGCCCGTCGCGCACGTGGATGGCGTCCGGTTCCACGCGCACCGCGGGGTACCGCCGCGCCAGCGCGTCCGCGTGCCGCCAGTGGGTGGTGGCCCGGCGCCCGTCGAGCAGGCCCAGCTCCGCCAGCAGGAACGCTCCGGTGCACACCGACGCGACCCGCGGCGCGCCCGCGGTGAGGGTGCGCGCCGCCGACAGCAGTTCCTCGTCCACCGGAGCGGGCACGAGCCGCTCACCACCGGCGATCACCGCCGTGTCCACGGGTCCGGCGTCGGCGGCCGCGGTGGTCGGGCCCAGCGCCGGGCCGGTGGCGGTGGCGACCGGGCCGCCGCCGGGGGAGACCAGCACCACCTCGTACCGGTGGCCGAGCAGTCCCGCCTGGTGCAACACCTCGGCGGGCCCGCTGACGTCGAGCATGGTCACCCCGTCGAACACCAGGAACGCGACGCGGTGCGTCATGTCCGGATCCGTGGTGTTCCGGGCTGCGAGGACATGGCGCCACGGTAGCCGCCGGGCGAACCTGGTCTCGTCGGGCACCGAGACGAGAGGCGGCATCGATGAGCGAGACCATCGCGGGCGTGGAGATCCCGGACGGCGCGTTGGCCCGGGCGGCCACCGAGCTGGTGCGGGACGTGGCATCGCCGCTGGTCTACGACCACTCGCGGCGGGTGTTCCTGTGGGGAGCGCTGCGCGGGCGGCGGGACGGGCTGCGGTTCGACCCGGAACTGCTCTACGTGGGGGCGATGTTCCACGACCTCGGACTCACCGAGCGGTTCCGCCGCGACGACCAGCGCTTCGAGATCGACGGCGCCGACGAGGCCCGCCGCTTCCTGCGCGAGCACGGCGTCGACGGGGAGCCGGCGGACCGGGTGTGGACGGCGATCGCCCTGCACACCACCCCGGAGATCCCGCTGCACATGGCGCCGGAGATCGCGCTGGTCACCCGCGGCGTGGAGCTGGACGTGCTGGGCCTCGGCTACCACGAGGTGGGGGAGGAGCAGCGGGCCGCGGTCGTCGGCGCGCACCCGCGCCCGGACTTCAAGAACGGGATCCTCGCCGCGTTCACCGACGGCATCCGGCACCGTCCGGAGACGACCTTCGGCAACGTCAAGGCGGACGTGCTGGCCCACTTCGTGCCCGGTTTCGTGCGCGGCGACTTCGTCGAGGTGATCCGGGATTCTCCGTGGCCGGAATGAGCCCCGGAGGAACGCCACGGGCCGGGGCGACACCAGGTCGCACCGGCCCGTCGGACGGTCGGGGTCAGTCCGTGCCGACCTCGATGGCCGCGTGGTCCAGCGCGTCGGACTCGACACCGCCGTCCTCGCCTTCGGCGCGCGCGGCGATCGCGTTCGCCCCGCCCGGCGCCAGCTCGCCGACGAGCTCGCCCCACGCGGTGAGCGCCCCGTGCCCGCCGCCCTCGTACAACTCCAGCATGCTGCGCGAGTCCGCGATGTCCAGGTTCCGCATGGACAGCTGGCCGATGCGGTCGTTCGGCACGAACGCCTGGTCCTTGCTGCGCTCCATGGACAGCTTGTCCGGGTGGTAGCTCAGGTTCGGGCCCTCGGTGTTGAGCACCGTGTGGTCCCAGCCGCGGCGCAGCCGCACGGTGACGCTGCCGGTGACCGGGTAGCCGATCCAGCGCTGCATGGACTCCCGCAGCATCAGCGCCTGCGGATCGAACCAGCGGCCCTCGTAGAGCAGCCTGCCGAGGCGGCGGCCCTCGGTGTGGTACATGGCCACCGAGTCCTCGTTGTGCACCGCGTTGAGCAGCCGCTCGTAGGTGATGTGCAGCAGCGCCATGCCCGGCGCCTCGTACACGCCGCGGCTCTTGGCCTCGATGATCCGGTTCTCGATCTGGTCGGACATGCCGAGCCCGTGCCTGCCGCCGATGGCGTTGGCCTCGTGCACCAGGTCCACGTCGGAGTCGAAGGACTTGCCGTTGATCCGCACCGGGCGGCCGTGCCGGAACTCGACGGTGACGTCCTCGGCCGGGATCTCCACGTCGGAGTCCCAGAACCGCACGCCCATGATCGGCTCGACGATCTCCAGCGGCGTGTCGAGGAATTCGAGCTTCTTGGCCTCGTGGGTGGCGCCCCAGATGTTGGCGTCGGTGGAGTACGCCTTCTCCGCGGAGTCGCGGTACGGCAGTTCCCGCTCGACCAGCCACGCGGACATCTCGTCCCGGCCGCCGAGTTCGCCGACGAAGGCCTCGTCCAGCCACGGCTTGTAGATGCGCAGGTCCGGGTTGGCCAGCAGGCCGTACCGGTAGAAGCGCTCGATGTCGTTGCCCTTGTAGGTGGAGCCGTCGCCCCAGATGGACACGTCGTCCTCGCGCATCGCGCGCACCAGCAGCGTGCCCACCACCGCGCGGCCCAGCGGCGTCGTGTTGAAGTACGCCTGTCCGCCGGAGCGGATGTGGAAGGCACCGCAGGCCAGCGCGGCGAAGCCCTCCTCGACCAGTGCGGCGCGGCAGTCGATCAGCCGGGCGCGCTCGGCCCCGTAGACGCGCCCGCGTTCCGGCACGTCCGACAGGTCCGGCTCGTCGTACTGGCCGATGTCGGCGGTGTAGGTGTACGGCAGGGCGCCGCGCTCGCGCATCCACGCCACCGCGACCGAGGTGTCCAGCCCGCCGGAGAAGGCGATGCCGACGCGCTCACCCACTGGAAGATTATTCAGGACCTTCGACATGTATTCATCGTAACAGGCGTCGTTCCGGTCCTCGAAGGGCAGGGATTCCGCAGTGCCTGGACTGTCCGAACGGTCACCTCCGGTGCTCGTGAGCCGCGCGAGGAATGGCGCATAAATATGCAATTCCGAGGTCGTGGCCGCGTGCGGACGGAGCAGCGCGCGGTCCACCGGCCGGCGGCGTGCGCCACCCGGAAGGCGCGTTGATCCGGCCGGTGCGCGAACTAGGGTGGAGCGCGTGGTGATCCTCGTGAGCCTGCTGCGCCGCCTGCCGGAGCTCTCCCACGAGCAGTTCGTGCGGCACCACCGGGAGCACCACGCCCCGCTGGTCGCCTCGCTGCCCGTCGCCGCCCGGTACGTGCGCCGCTACGTGGTGGAGCACCCGCGGCCGCTCGGGGTGCCGGGCATCCCCGAGGCGACCGTGGACGCGGTGGTGCGGCAGTGGTTCGACTCGGCGGAGGACCTCGCGGCGCTGACGGCCTCGGCCGACTACCGGGACGTGATCCGGCCGGACGAGCAGCGCTTCATCGACATGTCCCGCAGCGAGTTCTGCTTCACCCGCGAGCAGGTGTTCCTCGGCGATCAGTGATCGGCGAGCAGGGCGCGCAGCTCGGCGGCGTCCTCCCGCACGCAGATCGCGAGGTCGGGTGCGCCGCCGGCGATCCAGCGCCCGAACGCGACCTGGAAGACGCTCATCGCGGCGTGCGCGGCGAGTTCGGCGTCCCGCGGGGGCGTCCCGCGCTCGCGCAGCGCCCTCGTGGCGGTCTCGGCCATGCCCGCGAGCTTGAGCAGCTCCCGCTCCCGCAACACCGGGGTGGCGGCGATGATCTCCGCGCGGCGGGCGGCGTGCTCGCGGCGCGCTTCGAGCAGTTCGGTGCTCGCGGCGACCCCGAGCAGTGCGGCGTCCAGCGGTGGGACGTCGTCGGCGGCGGCCGCGATCCCGTCGTGCACGGCCTGCTCCATCGCGCGGCCGCCGTCGAAGAGGACTTCGCGCTTGTCGGCGAAGTGCCGGAAGAAGGTGCGTTCGGTGACCCCGGCGCGCTCGGCGATGTCGCCGGCGGTGGTCCGCTCGAAGCCGCGTTCGGCGAACAGCTCCACGGCGGCGCGCGTCATCCGGTCCCGTGCGCCCGGTTCCCAGCGGCTCATGACCGGTGAGTGTAGTGATGGCAGCGACTGACATCAGGTGCTACTGTCGATGACAGTCACTGACATCAAGGGAGAGGAGCACGCCATGCGCGTCTTCGTCACCGGCGCCTCCGGCTGGATCGGCTCGGCCGTCACCGCGGAACTGCTCGCGAACGGGCACGAGGTCCTCGGCCTGGCCCGCTCCGACCGGTCGGCCGCCGCAGTCGCGGCCGCGGGCGCCGACGTGGTCCGCGGCGACCTCGACGACCCCGAAGGCCTCGCCGCCGCGGCCGCGAAGGCCGATGCCGTGGTGCACCTGGCCTTCAAGCACGACTTCGGCGCCTTCACCGCGGCGGGGCGCACCGAGGAGGCCGCCGTCCGGGGCATGCTCGACGCCCTCGCCGGGAGCGACCGGCCGTTCCTGCTCGCCTCCGGCCTGGCCGGGTTCGCGGCCGGTGGCGAACCGCCCACCGAGCTCGACTCGTCACCGCACGAGGGCGTCGACTCGGCGCGCGGTGGCAGCGAGAACCTGGCGCTGTCCTACGTGGACCGCGGAGTCCGCGCGGTGGCGCTGCGCTTCGCGCCGACCGTGCACGGGGCGGGCGACCCCGGGTTCACCGCGCAGCTGGTGAAGGTCGCGAAGGAGCGCGGGGTTGCCGGCTACATCGGCGACGGCGCGAACCGGTGGGCCGCGGTGCACCGCTCCGACGCCGCGCGGCTGACCCGGCTCGCGCTGGACGGTGCGCCCGCCGGTACGCGGGTGCACGCGGTCGCCGAGGAAGGCCTGCTCGCCAGGGACATCGCCGCCGCCATCGGCGACCACCTCGGCCTGCCGACCGCATCGATCGATCCGCGGGACGCCGCCGAGCACTTCGGCTGGATCGGCGGCTTCTTCGGGGTGGACGCGGCGGGGGCTAACGCCCGCACCCGCCAACTGCTCGGCTGGGCGCCGACCGGGCCCGGGTTGATCGCGGACATCGCGGCGGGCGGCTACTCGGGCTGAGCTCCGGTGGCGGGCCGGAAAGCCCTGCGGTGGCGGGAGAAACCGGTTCCTGAGGGGAGCGCCGCGGAGGAGGAGGCTGAATCGGTGCGGTCCGCGGCGGCTGCTATGCTGGCAGCACGGTCCGAGGACCGGTCCCAGCAGGTCGAACAGGGTGCGTGACGCATGAGCAGATGTGGACATCGCGACCGGATCGACGCGCCACGACCGGAAATCAGATCGGTCGGCCTGCCGAAGGCCTGCTGAACCGCGAAGGGGCGCCGATTCGGTGCCCCTTTTCCGCGATCGCACTCTTTCGGGCGAACCAGTCTCGGATTGATCAGAGTCGGATAACGATTCTGTCGAGACCCGCGATCTGATTCGTGCAGCGCCGCGACACCCCGCTTCCCCCTGAGGTTTTCCCGCAGGTCATAGCGGGCGTGAACGATCTGGATCAGCCAGTGGTCCCGGCCACGTGGCATGAACCAAATCGATTCATGATGCGAGAGGACCAACGAAACTCCCACTGCTCTCCGTCCTCGGAGCAGTGGTGCAAGAACGGGGACGACTAAAGGACGGGGGAAGTCGGGATGTCCGCTCCAGGGATCGGCAAGGAAAACCACTTCGCACTGCCCGATCTGGCCTCGGTGGCCCAGCTGCCGAAGCCGATCAGGGCTCTGGTCTACCTGGTCATGCTGTCGCTGCTGACGGTGGCCGGGATCAGCGCGCTGCTGGCCACCATCGTGATCATCGGCCAGCTGACCGGCGCGTTCAGCATCGCATCGTTCATGTGACGCCGCGACGAGCACGGGCCGGCACCTCCGGGTGCCCCCCCTTTCTGCTGCCACGGCCCGGAATTCCCGCTCCGGACAGCCCGCGACCGCCCGGTTTCGCCCGGTCGAGCGGGCAACCCAACGCGCCCCACACCGCCCAGCCTCGCTACGATCACCCAGAGGAGCGTTTCATCACGCCTTCGGGGGCAGTAGCTCAGTTGGTCAGAGCAGCGGACTCATAATCCGTCAGCCGTGGGTTCAAGTCCCACCTGCCCCACCACCTGACCAGCGGGCGAAGTTCGAAGCGAGATCGATCTCGTCGATTTCGGCGCGAGACCCCGGGTAGTGCGAGCGCACGCGCCGCCCGCCGGCGCTCGCGGTCGCTTCGAGGAGCAGGCACTCCGCGTGATCGAGTGCACCGATCGGCCTGCCGACGTACCTGAGCGCCGATCTTTCCTGCATTCGGAGCAATCGCGGGCTCGTTCGACGTTCCGGCCGAACCTGCGGCGCGATGGGGCGTCTTCCGGACGTGGGGGTTCACGAGTCGCCGGACGAGGGTCCGGGTCGGTCGTCCCCCGGTCTGAGGGGGCCGATGAGGTTGGACGCGCGGAGGAGCATCTGGATCGCGGCGGCAGTGGTCGTGGTTCTGAGCGTGGTCGGCGGGCTCGTGGGCGTGGCGAATTCCTCTCGGTGGGCGTCGTCGTGCAGCGGTGGTGTGTCACGGGGTTCCGGGACTGACGACGTGGCCCGGTCGGTGCGGGAGAAGCTGCCGTCGTTCGCCGAAGGCACCTCGGTGGCGATCGAAGTGGTGGATCTGGATTCGTGCGCGGAGGTCGCTCGGCTCGACGCCGACAGCGGCTTCCCCACGGCGTCCGTGGTGAAGCTGCTGATCGCGATCGACGCGGTGGAGCGCCTCGGGGACGCCACCACCGATGATGAGATTGAGCGGATGCTCTCGGCCAGCGACGACGCTGTGGCGAGCCGGTTGTGGGTCGCCCACGGCGGTCCGGACATCGTCCGGCGCACGGCGGCGAAGCTGAAGCTGACGGACACCGCGCCGCCGGATTCGTCCGGGCAGTGGGGGAGCACCCGGATGAGCGCGAGCGATGTCGCGCGGGTCTACCGGTACTTGGCGGCGCAGGCCGACGCGGGCACGCGCAAGCTGCTGCTGGGCGCGATGGGGCGGGCCCCCGGCACCGCGGAGGACGGATTTCCGCAGTACTTCGGCATTCCCGGCGGTCTGCCCGGACACCGCTGGGCGATCAAGCAGGGGTGGGGGTCGACCGAGACCGACACCGTGCTGCACACCACCGGATTGGTCGGCGGGGATCGCGATCTCGTCGTCGTGCTGCTGAGCACGTGGCCGCCGGACACCGACTGGGCGGTGGCCAGGGCGGCGCTGACCGAGGCGGTCCGTTCGCTCGACCGGATCGTCTGATGCCGCCCCGGTCCAGATCCGGATGCCGAGGCGTCGAGCTCGGTGGGCTGCTCCACCGGAGCCGGTGACCAGCAGCCCCACCGCCCCGCCGACTGGTCCTGGTCGGTGCCGGTGGGGTGCTGGTCAGGTCGCGCCACCGCGGAGGAGTTCCTCGAACGGCACCGGATTCGCGAACGGGTCGGTGTTCTCCCGCTCCGGTCGTTGCCGCACGGCGGCGACGAGTTCGCGCGCGGCGCGGGTGATCCGCTGCCCGAGCTCGGTGCCGCCGCCCCAATCGGAGCCGGCCGCGTAGACGCCGGTGGGCACGATGTGCGCGCGGAGGTAGGCCAGCAGCGGGCGCAGCGCGTGCTCCAGCACCAGCGAATGCCGCTCGGTGCCGCCGGTCGCGGCGATCAGCACGGGCTTGCCCCGCAGCGCATCGGGTTCGACGACGTCCATGAACGACTTGAACAGGCCGCTGTAGGAGGCGCTGAACGTGGGCGTCACCAGGATCAGCCCGTCGGCGGCGGCGAGCCGTTCCAGGACCTCGCGCAGGCGGGCGCCGGGGAATCCGGTGAGCAGGTTGTCGGTGATGTCGTGGGCGTGCTCGCGCAGTTCCACCACCTCGACCTCGGCCTCCTCGCCGAGCTCGTGGCGGGTGGCCGCGACGAGCCGGTCGGCGAGCAGCCGGGTGGACGAGGGCTGGGAGAGGCCGGCCGAGATCGCCAGGATGCGGGTCATGCGTCGCTCCTTCCGGCGCGCTGGGCGCGGGACTCGTGGGTGGGTGCGTCGGGCACGTTCGGGCCGCGGCGGTCGGCGAATTCTTTGCGGAGCACGGGGACGACCTCTTCGCCGAGGAGGTCGAGCTGTTCCAGCACGGTCTTCAGCGGCAGGCCCGCGTGGTCGATCAGGAACAGCTGGCGCTGGTAGTCGCCGACGTACTCGCGGAAGCCGAGGGTGCGGTCGATGACCTGCTGCGGGGAACCGACGGTCAACGGGGTCTGCGCGGAGAAGTCCTCCAGCGAGGGACCGCCGCCGTAGACCGGGGCGTGGTCGAAGTAGGGCCGGAACTCGCGCACCGCGTCCTGGGAGTTGCGGCGCAGGAACACCTGCCCGCCGAGCCCGACGATCGCCTGCTCCGGCGTGCCGTGGCCGTAGTGGGCGAAGCGCTCCCGGTAGTACTGCACCATCCGGGCCGCGTGCTGCGGCGGCCAGAAGATGTGGTTGTGGAAGAAACCGTCACCGTAGTACGCGGCCTGCTCGGCGATCTCCGGGCTCCGGATCGACCCGTGCCACACGAACGGCGGCACCCCGTCGAGCGGTCGCGGAGTCGAGGTGAAGCCCTGCAGCGGCGTGCGGAACCGGCCCTCCCAGTCCACCACGTCCTCCCGCCACAACCGGTGCAGCAACGCGTAGTTCTCCAGCGCCAGCGGAATCCCCTGCCGGATGTCCTGACCGAACCACGGATACACCGGCGGCGTGTTGCCACGACCCATCATCAAGTCCACCCGGCCACCCGCCAGGTGCTGCAACATCGCGTAATCCTCAGCGATCTTCACCGGATCGTTCGTGGTGATCAGCGTCGTCGAGGTGGACAGGACCAACCGCTCGGTACGGGCCGCCAGATAACCGAGCATCGTCGTCGGCGAAGACGGCACGAACGGCGGGTTGTGATGCTCACCGGTGGCGAACACGTCCAGACCGACCTCCTCGGCCTTCTCGGCGATGGCGACCATCGCCCTGATCCGCTCGGCCTCCGTCGGCGTGCGCCCGGTCGTCGGGTCGGGGGTCACGTCCCCGACGGTGAACACTCCGAACTGCATCTCGACCACTTCCTTCAAATCTGAACTAATCGGTCGAACGACGGCCCGGCGCGAGGTATTCCGACGAGGTCGAGGGGGTGACGAGCGCCATGCGCGGGCGTCAGCGGCCCGCGGTTCCGCGCAGCCGGTCCTGGGTGCGGGTGAACACGCGCCGGAGCACGTCCAGCTCCTGCTCGTCCAAGTCGTCGGTGAACAGCCGCTGCACCGTCCCCACGTGGTGGGCGTCCGCCGCCCGCAGCGCCTCCAGCCCGGCCGCGGTCAGCACCGCGTGGTGCACGCGCCGGTCATCGGGCGACGGGTGCCGCACCACCCAGCCGCGGCGCTCCAGGACCTTCACCTGGTAGGTCAGCCGGCTCGGCGAGAACACCATCCGCGCGGCCAGCTCGCCCATCCGCTGGCGCTGCTCCGGGCACTCCGACAGGACGAGCAGCACGTGGTAGTCCATCAAGCTCATCCCGGCGGCCGCGCGCAGATCCTCGTCGAGGCGGGTCTCCAGCAGCAGGCTCGTCTCGATGTACGGCCGCCACGCACGTCGCTGCGGCGAGGTCTCCCAAGGCTCCACCCCGCCGATCCTACCGTCGTTTCAACCGTTGAAATTCATGTCGCTGAGGTGGCCCGGCCACCTGCCCGCGCACCGATCGGCGCGCGGGCGGGCGGGTGGCTCACTTGACCTCGAGGAGCTCGACGTCGAAGTGCAGCGTGGAGTTCGGCGGGATGATCGGCGGGACGCCGCGCTCGCCGTAGGCCTGGGCGGGCGGGATCGTCAGGGTGCGGGTGCCGCCGACGCGCATGCCGACGACGCCGCTGTCCCAGCCCTCGATGACCTGGCCGGAACCCAGCACGAAGGTCAGGCCCTCGCCACGGTCGTGCGACGAGTCGAACTTCGAGCCGTCGCTGAGCGTGCCCGTGTAGTGCAGGGTCACGACGTGGCCGGGCTGGGCCTCGGTTCCCTCGCCGACATTGGTGTCCTCGACCTTGAGATCGCTCACAGCATCCTCCTCCGTTGTGGACCGTTCAGTCTGCCTCGGCGCGTGGTCCCGAGACCGCGCGGGGCTCGGGCGGAAAACCGCCGCCCGTTTCCCTTCGCGGCAAAGCGGATCTCCTTTCCGCGTGGCCGCGGACCCGGTCGCCCGAGACTCGGGTGAGGGTGGACCGGGTCGGAGGGAGCACGATGAGCCGGTACGCGCGCCTGGCGTTCACCGCGGCGGTGCGCGCCATGCAGGTCGAGCAGGGCAGCCGTCCCGCGCACCGCGCCGAACTGGGCGCCGGTGTGGGGCTCGAACCGGATCCGCTGGGGGAGCGGGAGCGCGCGTTCATCGCCGCCCGCGACGGCTGCTACCTGGCTTCGGTGGGGGAGACCGGGTGGCCGTACGTGCAGTTCCGCGGTGGCCCGCCCGGCTTCGTGCACGTCCTCGACGACCGCACCCTCGGCTACGCGGACGTGCGCGGGAACCGGCAGTACATCACCGGTGGGAACCTGCGCGGCGATCCGCGGGTCGCGCTGTTCTTCATGGACTACGCGACGCGGACCCGGTTGAAGCTGTTCGGGCGGGCCTCGGTGCGCGGGCTCGACGAGGATCCGCGGCTCACCGCGCGGCTGGGCGCGCCGCGCGCCGGCGGCCGGGTCGAGCGGCTGGTGCTGATCGACGTCGAGGCGCACGACTGGAACTGCCCGAAGCACATCCCGCACCGCTACTCCGAGGCGGACCTGGCCCGCACGCACGCCCGCCTCGACGCGCTGGAAGCGGAGAACGCGGCCCTCCGCGCCCGCCTCACCGCCCGCGGCGAACCGCCTCCGAGGTGAGTGATCGGAACGGGTGCGCGGGCCGCTCACTCCGCGAGGTAGGCCCGGCGGAGCGGTTCGAGGTCGAGCTTGTGCATGGTGAGCATCTGCCGCATCACGCGATCGGCGCGGGCCGGGTCGGGGTCGTGCAGCATGTCGGTGAGCTCGCGGGGCGCGATCTGCCAGGACAGGCCGTACCGGTCCTTCACCCAGCCGCACGGTCCCTGCTCGCCACCGGCGGTGAGCCGCGTCGTCATCCGGTCCACCTCGTTCTGCGAGGTGCAGTCGACGTGCAACGAGATGGCCTCGCTGAAGGTGAACTCGGGGCCGCCGTTGAGGCCGAGGAACTCCTGCCCGGCGAGCTCGAACGTCACGGTGAGCACGGTGCCCGCCGCACCGGGCCCGGCCTCGCCGTGGCGCAGGACCTCGGTGATCCGGGAGTCCGGGAAGATCGAGGTGTAGAACCGCGCGGCCTCTTCGGCCTGCCCGTCGAACCACAGGCACGTGGTGATCTTCTGCATGGCGTCCTCCAGCCGTCGGCTTGCATCCGACGGGGACGACGCTCCTCGGCCTGAGTGCCGCGCGCACCTCGGCGCCCGCTTTCCGGTCTCGCCCGGTAGATCCGCTCGTGCTCCGGCGGGGCCGCCGCGTGAGGAGGCCGAGCCGCTGAACAGCTCGCAAGCACCGCCGCAGCCGTCACCTCGCGAGGCCCGGCGGAACCTCCGCCCCCGAACAGCAGCGGTCAGCAGCAGCGCGAGCCGGGCTGGACGTCCCCGCGGTCCACGTGCCGCCGCCAGAACTCCCGCTCGCCCAGCGGCGGTGTGCCGGGGTGGTGCGCGCGGTGGTGCTCCAGGTAGCGCTCGTAGGCGGTTTCGCCGACGATGCCCCGGGCGATCTGCCAGGCCTCGCGGGCGGAGCGTCCCAGCCGGGACAGCACCGCCCCCGCGGCGGCGGACCGGGGGCTCACGTCCCCGCGCCCACTTCCTGCCGGTCCTCCGGCTCCCGCCGTTCCCGCATGATCCGCCGCTCCTCGGCGGTGGGGACCAGCCCGGACGGCGCCCACAGCGCCGACTCGGTGTGCGGGGTCTCGGTGTCGGGCAGCGGTGCGGTGCTGCGCAGCGCCTTGATCCACACCCGGATCGCGTCGGCGAGCACCACCAGGATGAGCACGGCGAACAGCACGCTGAGCACGCCGCACACCGTGGAGTTGGTGACGACCTGCCGCATCTCGTCGACGGTGGCCGCCGAGCCCTTGCTGGTCTCCCCGGCGTCGATCGCGGCCTGGTAGGCACTGCGCTGCGCGAAGAAGCCGAGCTTCGGGTCCGCGGAGAACACCTTCTGCCAGCTGGCGGTCAGCGTCACCACGGCGTCCCAGGCCAGCGGCACGATCGTCACCCACGCGTACTTCGCCCGACCCGACTTGATCAGCACGGTGGTCGCGACGGCGAGGGCGACGGCCGCCAGCAGCTGGTTGGCGATGCCGAACAGCGGGAACAACTGGTTGATGCCGCCCAGCGGGTCGTTCACCCCGGTCCACAGGAAGTAGCCCCAGCCGCCGACGATGGCCGCGCTGGAGATCCAGATGCCGGGCTTCCAAGTGACGTCGCCGAAGCGCTTCCACACGTTGCCGACGGTGTCCTGGAGCATGAACCGCCCCACCCGGGTGCCCGCGTCGACGGTGGTGAGGATGAACAGCGCCTCGAACATGACCGCGAAGTGGTACCAGAACGCCCGCATCGCGTCCCCGCCGAGGACCTGCGAGAACACCTCGGAGAGGCCGAGGGCGAGGGTCGGGGCGCCGCCGCTGCGGCCCACCAGCGTCTCCTCGTCCACGGCGGCGGCCGCGGCGGCGAGCTGCTCGGGGCTGATGGAGAACCCGACCCCGGCGACCGCGTCGGACGCGGACTGCAGGGTGTCGCCGAGCGCCGCGCTGGGCATGTTCATCGCGTAGTACATGCCCGGGTCGATGATGCAGGCCGCGGCCAGCGCCATGATCGCCACGAACGACTCGGTGAGCATCCCGCCGTAGCCGATGACCCGGACCTGGGATTCCTTCTCGATCAGCTTCGGCGTGGTGCCGGAGGACACCAGCGCGTGGAACCCGGACAGCGCACCGCACGCGATCTGGATGAACACGAACGGGAACAGGGTGCCCGCGAACACCGGCCCCTGGCCGTTGAACGCGAACTCGGTGATCGCCTCGGTCTTCATCACCGGCATCGCGATGAGGATCGACACGGCCAGCATCACGATGACGCCGACCTTCATGAACGTGCTCAGGTAGTCCCGTGGCGCCAGCAGTATCCACACCGGCAGCACCGAGGCGATGAAGCCGTACACGACGAGCGCCAGCACCACTTCGTTGCCGGAGAGCGTGAACGTTCCGGCGAGCGCGGAGTCGGCGACCCAGCTGCCGCCGATGATGCTCAGCAGCAGCAGCGCGATCCCGATGATCGAGGTCTCGATGATCCGCCCCGGCCGCAGGAACCGCAAATAGATGCCCATGAACAGGGCGATCGGGATGGTCATGCCGATGGAGAACGTGCCCCACGGCGAGCCCTTCAGCGCACCGACCACGACCAGCGCCAGCACCGCCAGCAGGATGATCATGATGGCGAGCACGGCGATGAGCGCGGCGATGCCGCCCACCGGCCCGATCTCCTCCCGCGCCATCTGCCCGAGGCTGCGCCCGTCGCGGCGGGTGGAGAAGAACAGCACCACCATGTCCTGCACGGCGCCCGCGAACACGACGCCGACGATGATCCAGATGGTGCCGGGCAGGTAGCCCATCTGCGCGGCCAGCACCGGCCCCACCAGCGGTCCGGCGCCCGCGATCGCCGCGAAGTGGTGCCCGAACAGCACCCTGCGGTCGGTGGGCTGGAAGTCGGCCGCGTTGTTCAGCCGCTCCGCCGGGGTGGCGCGGGTGTCGTCGGTCCGCAGCACCCGGTAGGCGATGAACCGCGCGTAGAACCGGTACCCGATCGCGTAGGAGGCCAGCGCGGCGAACACCAGCCAGGCCGCGGAGATCTCCTCGCCGCGGCTGAGCGCGATGACGCCCCAGGCGATGGCCCCCACCACTGCCACCAGCGTCCACACGAGGACCTGCCGGGGACTCCACTTCCGTCGTGGTGACGCCTCGTCCGTCGGCGTCGTTGTCGTCGTGTTCGCCACCGTCCCCGGTCTCCGTTTCCGCGATCAAGCAGTTGTGCACGCAACATGCCTCGTTGATCGCACCGATCTGCAAAGCAGTCGCAAGGATCTGCCTGCGGTGTCCCCCATGTCCAGTGCAAGACCGGGAAGTAACCAGGATGTAAGGGGCGGCCGCCGGCACCGGCCGCCCCCGCGCGGCTCAGCCGTGCCGGGCCACCACGCCGGCGAGCAGGTCGAGCCGTTCCAACGTCGCGTCCCGCGGCTTCGTCGGCAGGTAGAACAGGACGCGGTCCACCCCGGCCGCCGCGTACTCCTCCAGCGGTGCGTCCTTCGGCGCGGCGTACAGCGACACCGGCACCCGCCACCCGGCGCGCTCGCGCACCTTCTCGACCAGTTCGCCCAGGTTCTCGGTGCCCGCCCGGGGCAGCCAGCCGCCGCCGTACTCGGCGACGCGGGCGAAGGAGCGCTCGCTCTCACCGCCGATGTAGATCGGCGGGTGCGGGCTCTGCACCGGCTTCGGCCACGAGTACACCGGGTCGAAGTCGACGTGCTCCCCGTGGAACTCGGCGAGCTCGTTGGTCCAGATCTCGCGCATCGCCCGGATCCGCTCGTCCATCAGCGCGCCGCGCCTGCCCGGATCCGTGCCGTGGTTGCGCATCTCGTCGCGGTTCCAGCCCGCGCCGATGCCGAACACCACCCGCCCACCCGAGACGAGGTCCAGGCTGGCGACCTCCTTCGCCGTGGTGATCGGGTCGCGCTGCACCATCAGCGCGATCCCGGTGCCCAGCACCAGCTTCTCCGTCACGGCCGCGGCCGCGGTGAGGCTCACGAACGGGTCCAGGGTGCGGTAGTAGATGCGGGGCAGGTCGCCTCCGCCCGGGTAGGGCGTCTCGCGGCTCGCGGGGATGTGGGTGTGCTCGGCGAGGAACATCGCGTCGAACCCGCGTTCCTCCAGAGCACGACCCAGTTCCGCGGGCCCGATGCCTTCGTCGGTGTTGAACGTCGAGATGCCGAACTTCATGTCGGTTCAGGCGGCCGGGAGGCCGCCTATCCTCCCATCGCATGCCGAACGCGGAACAGATCCCGTGTCGCCGCCGACGGTAGTCGAACGCGCACCCGGCGGCATCGGCTGCCAAACGGGCGAGTGAGCGCGGCGTTGATCGGCTGACCAGCGGTTACACCATCAGGACGATCTTGGATGTGTCGATTCCCACTCGTCGCCGCGTCCGGCTGGAGCCAGGTCGCGACCACCTCCGTCCGCTGTGGACCGAACCGTCGGCCGGATGCGGCGAACCCCGACGCGGCGGTGGCCCCGCAGGCCGCGCGGCCTGCGCGGACCGGCCTCCGCTGGTCCTGCGCGGTACCGGGACCGGCCGTCGCGTCCGAGGCCGACGATCACTCCGCGAGGCCGTTCGTGGCGGACGGTAAGCTGCGCCTCTCCGCCGGTCGGAGCCAACGGTGGAAATCCGGTCCGCGTCGGCTGCCAACCGCGAAGGGGGTCTCGGGCGTCGTGCAGAGATGTGACGGTTTCGATCGCATTGCCCGTGACCGCCTGGCCGGGCGACGGGCTGGCGGCCATGGATGAACTGACGACCAAACTCACCGAGCTCTACCAGGACAACTACCGGCAACTGCTGCGCATAGCCGTGCTGCTCGTCGATGATCGCGCCTCCGCGGAGGACATCGTGCAGGACGCCTACGTGCGGGTGTTCGACTCCAGGGCGCGGCTGCGCGATCCGGAGAAGGCGCTGGCGTTCCTGCGGCAGGCGGTGCTCAACCGGGCCCGGTCGGTGCTGCGGCGCCGGATGGTCGCCAAGCGGTACCAACCTCGGATCGCCACCGAGGACTCGCGTCCGGACGACACCGGGCGCGGACTGGACCGGGCGGTGCTCGCCGACGCGCTCACCCAGCTGCCGCGCAGGCAGCGGGAAGCGGTGGTGCTGCGCTACTACGCCGACTTCAGCGAAGCGCGCACCGCGCAGCTGATGGGCGTGAGCCAGGGTGCGGTGAAGTCGTACTGCTCGCGGGGAGTGGCACGGCTGTCGGATCTGCTGCGGGAGCGGGTGTGAGGGATCCAAACGACACGCAGGACGTCGACGAGCTGCGCAGCGCGCTGCACGCCATCGTCGACGACGTCGAGCCGCGCGGGGACACCCTGCCCAGGCTGCTGGCCGCCCGGCAGCGCCGGTCCCGCAGGCCCTCGCGGCGCCCGCTGATCGCCGCGGGCGGGATCGCGGTCGCCGCCACCGCCGCGTTCCTGGTGGTCCTCGCGGTCGTGCCCACCGGCCCGCGGGCGCCGGAACCGGTCAGCATCGCCCCGAACAGCTACGTCGCCGCGCCCGCCACGTCGCTCGCCTCGTTCGACGTGCTCACCGGGAAGCGCAACGACGTGCTCGCCGACCTGCCCGCGCCGGTGCGCGGATCGCTGGCCGCCGACGGGAACCGCGTGTACGCGACCGTCCCGGCCGACGGCGGCAGCGACATCGTCGTGCTCGGCCCGGACCGCATCGTGCGCCCGGTGGCGCACCGCACCGGCAGCGGCACCGCACTGGCAGCGGGCGACGGGCTGTTCGCCTACTCCGACGACGACGAGATCGTCGTCGACGGAGCCGGTCCGGCGCGCCGGATACCCGTTCCGGCCGGGCAGCAGGTGCACGACCTGGCGGTCGGCGGTGGTGGGCGGCTCGCGGTGCTCACCTCCGACTCCGCGATCCACGTGGTGGCACCCGGCGCCGGCGAACTGGGGGCGCCGGTGCCGCAGCCCGCCGGGACCTGCGGGCCGCGCGCGCTCGCCTGGGCCGAGCGGGACCTCGCGGTGCTCGCCGCCACCGACTGCGGCGGTGCGGAGCGGCTGCGGATCGCCACGCTCGACGCGGACAGCGGCCGGGCGATCGGCGGCGGTGTTCCGTTCGGCACCGGGGGCGACGTCCCCGCCGAGCAGGTGCAGCTGTCGGTGGACCGCGTCGGCCGGTACCTCGTGTCCGCCGGCGACGGCAGGCAGTGGCTCATCGACGGCACCGACGTGCGCCCGGTCGCACCGGCCTGCTCGGACGACGGGTGCGCCACCGCTCCCGCCACCTTCTGGGGTTGAACCGCCGCACCCGTCGTGCTCGGCCGGTGCGGCGGAACCGCCGGCTGCTCCCGCCGCGGAGAGGACGTCCTCCGCGCGAGGGCCCCCCCGAGGACGCCCGGGCGGCCCGCGCGTGGATTCGCTCATCGGCGGGCGGAACAGGTGGCCGCTACGCCGGGGCGCGCAGGCGGAGGCCCCGTTCGGCGAGGGCGCGCAGCGCGACGTCGTCCGGATCCGACCGGCCCTCGGCCCACGCGGCCTGCACCGCCCGCAGCCGCCCGCCGGTCTGCTGCACCGCCGCCGCGGCGTCCGCGAACTCCGGCGAGCTCGGCATCCCCGGCTCCGCGCCCGAGTCGGCGATGCCGCCGGAACCGGGCGTGTTCAGCAGCTCCCGCAGGTTCCGCGCCGGGGTCGCCGACCCCAGGTCCACCACCGCGACCGACACGACCGCCGTGCGGCCCGCCGTCTCCCCGTCGAAGACCTGCCGGGACAGCCCCTCGCACGGGTGCCGCTGGAACCAGGCCCGCACGTCCCCGAACGCGGCCTCGGTGCAGTCCCCGCCCTGCTCGGCGCTGGTCCGGGTGAACGCGACGCCGTCCACCCGCTGCGCCGCGACCTCCCGAGCCCCCTCCGAACCACCGGCCAGCAGCAGCGCGGACACCGCACCGGCCAGCACCACCGCCACCGCGCCCAGCACCAGCAGCTTCGCGCGGCGCGGCACCGCGGCGAGCCGCTCCCGCAGGCCGTCCGGGCGCGCGGGCGGGCCGGGCGCCGGCTCGTCCGCCACCTTCGGGATGAGCAGCGTGCTCGCCACGGCGAGGTCGGGCGCCACCGAATCCGGGAAGCCCTCCTCGGTCAGCTCCGCCACCGAGATCCGGCGCGTGCGCTCGTCGAGGACGCCCAGCACCTTCCGAGCAGCCTCCACCCCGCACGCCCGCTCGTAGGTGGCGAGCTCGCGGGCCGCCGCGAGCATGCTCGTCGTGGACGGGTACAGCACCCGCACCCCGCGGTGCAGATCGCTCGTCGGCTGGATGATCCGCTCCGCGTAGGGACCGACGGCGATGATCGCGGCCACCGGCAGCGGTTCCGCGCCCCGGGACTGCAGCGCGCGGGCCAGCGCGGCGGCCGACTCCAGCGCGTCCAGCGCGGGGTTCATCGCCGAGTCCTGGCGCAGCAGCGGCCAGCCGTCCACCGTCCACGGCGTCTGCACCGGGGCCTCCAGCGAGAGCACCGACCCCGGCAGGTCCACGCCGACGACCACCACGATGCCGCGGGGCAGCACCAGCACCGCGTCCAGCGCCCGCGGCGCCCCCGGCGGCCGCACGCCGCACACCGCGACCCCGCCGTACACGCCGCTGCCCGGCCCCCAGGCCGTCACGGCCGCCCGGATGTCCGCGCCGATCTCGGTCGGCTCCTCGCCGAGCCGCACCACTCGCATGCTCGTCTCCCGTCCCCGAAGCTCGGGCCGGCCTGCCGCCGCCGGGCCCGGGTCGGCATTCTCGCCTACTCCGCGTACTCCCCCGTTCGAGTGGTATCGGCCACTCGTCCGCACCTGCTCCGTTGCGCCGTTCGGGGCGCCCGCTGCGTCGCGCGGGTGCGCCCGGAACTGCGACGACCCCGCGCCGGGTGGGCCGGGGAGCTCCGGCGAACCGTAGTCGAACCGCGCGACCCGTACGGGGAGTTCACCCACTTCATGTGGCGGTCGCGGTCGAGGCCCGTGCAGAATGACGCCGATCACCCGTGATCGGATCGCCGCAGGACGAGGTCGTAGGGGAAGACGTCCCTCGTCGAACAGCGGAGGTCAGCAGTGAGCACCCGTGGCAGCACAAGTGGCGTGATCTACGTCCACTCGTCGCCGTCTGCGGTCTGTCCGCACATCGAGTGGGCCGTTGCCGGCGCACTCGGCACGCGGGCGGAACTCCGCTGGACGGCGCAACCCGCGGCGCCTGGGCAGTTGCGCGCCGAACTCACCTGGACCGGCGAACCCGGTACCGGATCCAAGCTCGTCACCGCGCTGCGCGCGTGGCCGATGCTGCGCTTCGAGATCACCGAGGACCCCAGCCCGGGGATCGACGGGCAGCGCTTCTGCCACGTGCCCGGGCTCGGCCTGTGGAACGCGCGCACCAGCGCCAACGGCGACATCGTCGTCAGCGAGGACCAGTTGCGCACGCTCGCCGCCAACAGCCGCGGCTCCGAATCGTTCACCCACCGCGTCGACCAGCTGCTCGGCGCCGCCTGGGACGCGGAGCTGGAGCTGTTCCGCCACGCGGGCGACGGCGCACCGGTCAGCTGGCTGCACCGGGTGGGCTGACCGAGGTCCGGTCCGCGCCCGGTGCGGTCGCGGGACGTGCGGCTGTGGGAAGCTGATCGGCGTGCAGTCGTATTCTCCGGCCGGTCGTTCGCAGCACTCCTGGTGGAAGTGGGGGGTGCCGATCGCCGCGCTCGTGCTGATCGCGGCGGGCGTCGGCGGGGTCGCGGCGCAGCAGTACTACCCCGACTCGGTGCTCGCGGGCATCGACCCGGGCGTGCCGGGGCAGCCGGAGAGCTCCGAGTACGCCAACATCGAGTTCACCCCGGACGCGGAGGCGCACCCGGACCACGCGGACATCCGCTGGACCCTCCAGATGCACTTCAACGCGATCAACACGCGCCGCTACGAGACCTGGAAGACCACGGTCGTCGCGGCCAAGCAGCAGCAGCTGCCCGAGGACAAGTGGCAGCGCGAGTACGCCACCACGCGCGACGCCGCCATCAAGGTGCACCGGATCGAACCGGGCCCGGACGACTCGGTGCGCGTCCTGATGACCTTCGTCAGCACCCAGGACCCGAAGGACGCCCCCGCCGGGATGCAGTCGGCGTGCCTGCGGTGGCGCGTGGTCTACCCGATGGTCGTGGACGGCGGCGGGTTCCGGCTCGACACCAACAGCCTGCCGGGCAGCGCGCTCGCCGTGCCCTGCTGACGGCAGCCGCACGACGAGGAGCGCCCCGCCCTCCGGTTCGCACCGGGAGGCGGGGCGCTCGCGCGAGCGGCCGGGACATCAGGCCTTGGTGAAGGCCAATGCCACGTTGTGCCCGCCGAAACCGAAGGAGTTGTTCACCGCGGCCGACACCTCGACGTGCCGCGGCTTGTCCGTCACCACGTCCAGCTCCACCTTCGGGTCGAGCTCGTCGAGGTTGCGGGTGGGCGGGATCTGCCCGTGGTAGATCGACAGCAGCGTCACGATGCTCTCGACCGCACCGGCGCCGCCCACGAGGTGCCCGAGCGCGCTCTTCGGCGCGGTCAGCGCGACCCCGTCGCCGAACGCCTTGCGGATCGCCGCCGCCTCGCCCACGTCACCGACCACGGTGGAGGTCGCGTGCGCGTTGACGTGCTCGACGTCGGAGGTGGACAGGCCCGCGGTGCGCACGGCCTGCGTCATCGCGTTGACCTGGCCGACGCCGTCCGGGTGGCTGCCGGTGATGTGGTAGGCGTCGGAGGTGATGCCCACCCCGCCCAGCCGGCCGTAGATCCGCGCTCCGCGCGCCTTGGCGTGCTCGGCGCTCTCCAGGATCACCACGCCGGCGCCTTCGCCGAGGACGAAGCCGTCCCGGCCCGTGTCGAACGGGCGCGAGGCCAGCTCGGGCTCGTCGTTGCGGGTGCTCAGCGTCCGGGCCTGGCAGAACCCGGCCACGGTGATCTGGTGGATGCAGGACTCGGCGCCACCGGCCACGACCACGTCGGCCTGCCCGGAGCGGATCATGTCCCACCCGCGCGCCAGCCCCTCCGCACCGGAGGCGCAGGCGGAGGCGGGGGAGTGCACCCCGGCTCGCGCGCGCAGGTCGATGCCGACGTGCGCCGCGGGCCCGTTGGGCATGAGCATCGGCACGGTCAGCGGCGAGATCTTGCGCAGCCCGTGCTGCTCCAGCAGGTCGTCCTGGTCGAGCAGCGTCACCGGACCGCCGATCCCGGTGCCGAGCGCGACACCGAGCCGATCCGGATCCACCGACTGGTGCTCGTCGGTGGGCATGTCGTAACCGGCGTCGCTCCAGGCCTGGCGGGCCGCGATGATCGCGATCGCCTGGCAGCGGTCCAGCCGGCGCAGCTGCACGCGGGGCAGCACCTCGGCGGGCTCCACGACCAGCGGAGCGCCGATCTTGGCGGGCAGGTCGTACTTGTCGACCCATTCCGCCGTCAGCCTGCGCACCCCGCTGCGACCGGTCAGCAGACCGTCCCAGGTGGACGCGACGTCACCACCGAGTGGTGTCGTCGCGCCCATCCCGGTGATGACGACGTCGGTCGCCGTCATGCGTTCTTGGTGATGTAGTCCACCGCATCACCCACGGTCTTGAGGTTCGCCAGCTCGTCGTCGGGGATCTTGACGCCGAACTTGTCCTCCGCCTGCACGGCGATCTCGACCATCGACAGCGAGTCGATGTCGAGGTCGTCGACGAAGGACTTCTCGACGGTGACCTCGTCGGCGTCCACACCCGCGACCTCTTCGACGATGCCGGCGAGACCCTGCGCGATTTCCTCGTTCGCCACGATGGTTCCTTTCGTTGTTGCGGTGGTCACCGCGGACGTGCCCGCGGCGGTTCCGGTGAGCGCGGACGCGCTCAGGGGCAGATCACGACCTGGCCGGCGTAGGACAATCCCGCCCCGAAACCGACCAGGAGCAGCACATCGCCGCTGGAGAGCTCGCCCGCCGACCGCATGTGGTCGATCGCGAGCGGGATCGACGCGGCCGAGGTGTTGCCCGAGTAGACGATGTCACGCGCGACCACCAGGTCGTCGCGGGCACCCTGGCTCTGCAGCTTCTTGGCGATGCCCTCGACGATCCGCAGGTTCGCCTGGTGCGCGACCAGGGCGTCCACATCGGACAGCTCCAGGCCCGCGAGCTCCACGGCCCGCATCGCCACCGGCGCGATCTGGGTGGTCGCCCAGCGGAAGACCGACTGGCCCTCCTGGTAGATGTACTTGCCGTCGCGCAGGTAGATCGTGTCGACCAGGTCACCCGCGCTGCCCAGCGCGGCCGGGGCGATGCCCGGCTCGTCGGCCGGTCCCACGACCGCCGCACCCGCGCCGTCGGCGAAGATGATGCAGTTCGCCCGGTCCTCCCAGTCGATCCACTCCTGGAACCGCTCCGCGCCGATCACCAGCACCCGGCGGGCCGAACCGGCCAGCACCATGTCCGATGCGGTGTTGAGCGCGTAGCAGAACCCGGCGCAGGCGGCGTTGAGGTCGAACGCGCCGGAGGCCTTGATGCCGATCTTGTCGGCGACCTGCGCGGCCGCGTTGGGGATCCCGCCCGGCATCGTGCAGGTCGCGATGATCACCTGGTCGACGTCGGCCGGAGTCAGGCCCGCGTCGGCGATCGCCTTCGAACCGGCCTCCACGGCCATCGAGACCACGGTCTGGTCCTCGTCGCCGAGGCGGCGGTGCACGATGCCGACGCGCTGCTGGATCCACTCGTCGTTCGTGTCGACGATCTCGGCCAGGTCGTGGTTGGTCACGACCCGGTTGCCCTGGGTGCTACCGAAGCCGAGCAGCTTGGTCGCCGCCGGTCCGGTGGACTTGCGCAGGGTCGGTGTGCTCACGCATCGCTCCCAGAGGTGTTCGCGTCCTGGGCGGTCTCCTCGGAGTCCGCTGCCAGCAGGTCGGCGACCTTGTCGAGGTCTTCGGGCTTCTTCAGCGCCACGGTCTTGGTGCCCTTGAGCTCGCGGCGCACCAGGCCGGTCAGCGCACCGGCGGGCGGGAACTCGACCACCGCCGTCACCCCGCGCTCGGCGAGGGCGGTCATGCAGTGGTCCCAGCGCACCGGCCGGGTGATCTGCGCGACGAGCAGGCGCACGAACTCGTCGCCGGACTCGACGAACGAGCCGTCCGAGTTGGACAGCAGCGGGAACGCCGGGTCCTTCGCCGCCGCCTCCTGCGCCCGCGCGCCGAACGCGTCCTGCGCGGGAGCCATGAAGCGGGTGTGGAACGCCCCGGCCACGGCCAGCGGACGCACCTTCGTGCCCGGCAGCGGCTCCTCGGCCAGCGCCTCCAGCGCGGGCTTGCGGCCGGCCGCGACGATCTGGCCCGCACCGTTGCAGTTCGCCGGGTCCAGGCCCAGCGACTCCAGGTGGGAGATCACGGCGTCCCGGTCCCCGCCCATCACCGCGGACATCGCGGTCGGTTCCAGGGCGCACGCCGCCGCCATCTCCCGGCCGCGCACCGCGGCCAGCGCGACCGCGTCGTCGGGGGAGAGCACGCCTGCGATCGCCGCCGCCGCCAGCTCGCCCACCGAATGACCAGCCACCGGGGTCTCCGCGGGCACGTCGAAGCGGGCGCGCAGCTGCTCGGCCGCCAGCAGGGACAGCGCCACCACCAGCGGCTGCGTGACCGCGGTGTCCTTGATCTCGTCCGCGTCGGCGGTGGTGCCCAACCGGACCAGGTCCAGGCCGGCGTGCTCCGACCAGGCCTCGACGCGCTCGCGGGCGCCGTCCGGTTCGAGCCACGGGGAGAGCATGCCGGGGGCCTGGGAGCCCTGTCCGGGAGCGAGGAGCGCGATCACCCTGCTACTACACATGGCCGACCGAGATCGGCGTGATGCCGGTACGGACGAAGTCCGAGGCACAATCTTGTGGAGTGTCTACAAGGACAACGACGATTCGGGCATCACGCACCGTGATTCGTTGTCGCTCGTGCCGGTCCGGTGCCGACACGGGACCGATCACCACAGGCCGCGGGCCCGCGCCAGCCGGCCCACGGACAACGCTACCCGCAGCACCAGGGCGTCCCGCGCGTTCGCCGGGGTGCGGCCGGTCAGCTCGGCGACCCGGCGCAGCCGGTACCGCACGGTGTTCGGGTGCACGTACAGCTGCCGGGCGCAGTTCTCCAGCACCCCGCCCAGCTCCAGGTAGGTGTCCACCGTCTCCAGCAGCGCACCGCCCGCGTCCACCAGCGGCAGCACGATGCCCTCGACCAGCTGGCGCTCCGCCTCCGGATCACCGGCCAGCGCGCGCTCCGGGAGCAGGTCCTCCGCCAGCACCGGGCGCGGCGCCGTCGGCCAGGCCACCACCGCCCGCAGGCCGGACATCGCGTCCGCCGCCGAGCGGTGCGCCTCGGACAGGCTCGCCACCGTCGGGCCGACCACCACGGGGCCGCTGTCGAAGGCCTCCGCCAGCTTGTCCGCCGCCGCCGGCGCGCCGTGGTCGTCGGACGGGCCGCCGAACACCACCACCAAGCGGGTGCCCTGCACGCCGAGCAGCACCGGACGTCCGGCGCGGGCCGCGCTCCGGCGCACCTGGTAGATGATCGTCGGCGGGTCGTCGGAGGGGGCCGTGCCGACCAGCACCGTCGCCTCCGAACCCGGCTCCCAGCCGAGCGCGGCGGCCCGCGACAGCAGCGACTCCTCGGGGTCGCCGCGCACGATGCCGTCCACGACGAGCGCCTCCAGCCGCGCGTCCCACGCACCGCGCGCCTCGGCCGCCGCCGCGTACGAGGTGGCCGCCGCGAACGCGATCTCCCGCGTGTAGCGCAGGATCGACTCGGTGAGCGCGGTGCGCTCCGCCTCCTGCTCGGCGAGTTCCGGCAACCGCTGCTCGAACACGTCGATCGCCGCGCGCACCAGGTCCAGCGTCTGCCGCAGGCTCACCCACCGCGACAGGTCCTTCGGAGCGGCGCGGAACGCCTCCGCCGTCAACCGGATGGCCTCCGTCGGATCCTGCATCCAGGCCACGAAGTTCGACACCCCGGTCTGCGTCACCAGCAGCACGCTCGCCCGCTGATCGGCGGGCAGCCTGCGGAACCACGGCAACCGCTGCTCCATGGCGCCGACGCTCGCCGTCGCCAGGTCCCCGGAAGCCCGCTCCAGTGCGCGCAGGGTGGTCGAGGAAATGCGTTCGCCTTGTTCACCTGCGCCTTCGGAATGCATGCCGCCAGAATCGCACGCCCCCGCGACGCCCGGTGCCGGGCACCGCGTGCACCGCGGACCGGGCGACCAGGTAGGCGGGACCGGGGTCCGGCGCGGCGTCGCCCGCTCGCCACGCCCGGTTCGGCCCCCGGAAACCGGCAGCGCAGCGGCATTTCATCCGATCAGGCGTGGCCGGTGCGGCGCACCGCGGGACACGATGGGAGCAGGCGACGCGGCCACCGACGGCCGCCAGGGGAGTGATGGCGATGGCTCTGCCGCTGGTGTGGCTGGGAGACGTGCTGCGGGCGGCGGGGCTCACCGTCGTGGAGACGCCCGGATGGCTGGAACGCACCGCGAACTCGGGCGCGCAGCCCGAACCCGTCGGGGTGCTGGAGCACCACACCGCCACGGTCGCCTCCTACGAGGACCCGGCGCCGAGCCTGCAGCTCGTCGTCGACGGGCGGTCCGACCTGGCCGGGCCGCTGTGCCACGGGCTGATCGGCTTCGACGGCGTGGTGCACTTGATCTCCGCCGGGCGCGCCAACCACGCTGGGAAGGCGCGGGCCGCCGGGCCGGTGCCCGAAGGCGACGGCAACGTGCTCTACGTCGGCTTCGAATGGGACTACCAGGGCGTCGAGCAGGGGCCCAGCCCCGAGCAGTACGCCGCAGCGCTGACCGCGACCAGGGCCGTGCTCGACCACATCGGAGCACCTCCCGAGGCCGCGCGCGGGCACAAGGAGACCAGCGTGACCGGCAAGATCGACCCCGGCCACGTCGACCTGGACCGCTTCCGGGCCGAACTCGCCACGAGTGAACAGGAGAACGCCGACATGACGCCCGAACAGGACGCGATCCTGCGCCGCATCGAGAACGAGTTGCTGGGCCCGCGCGGGCCGGAAGGGCAGATCGCCGGCTGGAACACCGCGCTCGGACCGCGCACCCCGGTGGCGATGCTGGTGGACCTCGTCAACGGGCTGCTCGCCACGCAGACCCCAGCGCCGCAGCAGCAGGCCGCCCCGCAGCAGCAGGCGCCCGCCGTGCCGCAGCAGCAGGCTCCACCGGCTCCCGCGCAGACCGCGGGCGACGTCGAGTCGATCAAGGCCGCGTTCGCCGCGCTGTCACCGGCGCAGGCCGCGCCGCTGCTCGCGGACCTGGTGCGCATCCAGCAGGAGCGCCAGCTCACCCCGGAGCAGCAGGCCGCCGCGGACGCTTAGGCCACCGCTCGGCCGCACATCGCCTGGGTGGGGGCGGAACCGCACGGCTCGTCCTCGCGCGCGGTGGGTGCTTCGCCGGTTCCCGGGGGAGGGAGTCGCCGGAGTTCCCGAGACCGGGGTCTCCGGGAGAAAGCCGCCGCGGTCCTGCTGCCCGAGTTCCCCGCGCCCGGAGCCGAGGGGCGGGCCGTGGGCGGTCGAACTCGGCGGAGGTCAGCGCCGGGGGGCCGCCGCTCGACGATCGGAGCGTTCGGCCCGCATCCGCAATAATCGCTTCACCAGGACCGGCTGCTGGGCCAGCGCCTCCGGCTCGTCCAGCAACCGGTTGAGCCGCTGGTAGTAGCGCGTCGGCGAGAGGCCGAACCGCTCCTGGATGACGCGGTCCTTGCTGCCCGGGTAGCGCCAGAACTCGCTCTCGAACGCCAGGATCGCCTGATCGACGTCGTTCACCCCGCCACCCCCTTCGCGTCGAGCGCTCGCCGCCCGGCCGATGAGATCCGTTCAACCGGAGATCGCCACTGTACCCCGCGACGCACGTTTGTTCGATCACTTGAGCGACGACTCACCCGTGGTGTGATCCGAGCCACCAGTTGGCGACGGAACAACTCCCGCGGTCGACGATGTTGGCAGGAGTACGAGAAGTCGTGCGCTCCGGGGCTCGGTGAGATTCCGAACCGGCGGTGACAGTCCGCGAACCGGCGCCTCCCGGCCGAACCCGGCCCGGGGAGCCCGGCCGATCCGGTGGAATTCCGGAACCGACGGTGACAGTCCGGATGGGAGGCGGCGCACGGGTACCTGACCGGAACCGGTCGCCGTCCGCGGCACCGGCGCCCGTCGCGTTCCCGACCATCCCCGGCGCCAGGACCGGCTGGGAGGAGTGGGTTGTGCGCGCTGCGGCGGAATGGTTGCTCGGCAATGGGATCACCGTGCTGGGCCAGCAGATCTCCTGGGCAGAGCTGGTGGGGCAGCTGTGCGCGCTCGCCGTGGTCTTCCTGGCGCAGCGCCGCACCTTGGCGACCTGGCCGGTGCAGGTGACGGCGACGGTGCTGCTGTTCGCGGTGTACGCGTCGGCGCAGCTCGGCGGGCTGGCCGTCCGGCAGATCGTGATCCTGCTGATCTCGGTGTACGGCTGGTGGGCGTGGAACCGCCGCAGCGACCCGGTGTACGGGGTGGCGGTGCGCAAGGGGACCGCGCGCGAGCGGCTGGTGCTGCTGGGCGTGCTGGCGGCGGCCACCACCGGGTTCGCGCTGCTGCTGACGGCGCTGGACGCCTCCTGGGCGCCGTGGCCGGACGCCTGGATCTTCGTCGGTACCGCGGTCGCGTTCTGGGCGCAGGGCCGCGGTCTGGTCGAGTTCTGGCTGGTGTGGCTGGCCGTGGACGCGGTCGGGGTGCCGTTGCAGCTGGCGTCCGGGCTGCACTTCAGCGCCGCGATCTACGTGGTGTTCGCCGCGCTGGTGGTGCACGGCTGGTGGAGCTGGAACCGCACCGCCAAGTCGCAGCAGCTGGCCCCGACCCGGGTCTGAACGGCGAACGGGCCGTCCCGTCGCGGGGCGGCCCGTTTCGCCCGGACCTGGGCGGTGGGTCCTGCCGATTCCCCGCTGAGCAGCGACCCGGCGCGGAACAGGACCATCCGGTGGTTCTCAGCGGGATTCGCGCGAGGACGTCGCGAGCGATCATCCCGCTGAGGTTCTGCCACCCGCTCCGCCGAGCGGCCCGGGTGGCGGTCCGTTTCAGGCGCCGGACTCGGAGGTCTGCGGACCGGCGGCTCGCACATCGCCCAGCCGGTAGCGCTGCGCGGCCTCGGTGACCCGGGACCGGTCGACGAGTCCGCGGCGGGCCAGCGCGGCGAGCACGGCGACCACGGTGGACTCGGCGTCCACCAGGAACACCCGGCGCGCCGCCGGGCGGGTGTCGGAGAAGCCGAACCCGTCGGCGCCCAGGCTCACCATGTCGCCCGGCACCCACGAGCGGATCAGGTCCGGCACCGCCCGCATCCAGTCGCTGACCGCCACCACCGGCCCGTCGGTGTCCAGCAGCGCGCGCGTCACGTACGGCACCTTCGGCTCGGAGTCGGGGTACAGCAGGTTGTGCCGGTCGACGGACTCGGCCTCGCGGCGCAGCTCGGTCCACGAGGTCGCCGACCACACGTCGGCCCGCACGTCCCACTCCTCGGCGAGCAGCTGCTGCGCGCGCAGCGCCTCCGGCATCGCCACCCCGGAGGCCAGCACCTGCGCGGGGACGGAGCCACCGGTGCCGCGGCGGAACAGGTACAGCCCGCGCAGCAGCCCGTCCACGTCCACGTCGTCCGGTTCGGCGGGCTGCCGGTATGGCTCGTTGTAGACGGTCAGGTAGTAGAAGACGTTCTCGGCGTCCGGCCCGTACATCCGCCGCAGCCCGTCCTTGACGATGTGCGCGACCTCGAACGCCCACGCCGGGTCATAGGACACCACCGCGGGGTTCGTCGCCGCCAGCAGCAGCGAATGCCCGTCGGCGTGCTGCAGGCCCTCCCCGGTGAGCGTGGTGCGCCCGGCGGTGGCGCCGAGCAGGAACCCGCGCGCCATCTGGTCCCCGGCGGCCCACAGGCTGTCGCCGGTGCGCTGGAACCCGAACATCGAGTAGAAGATGTAGATCGGGATCATCGGTTCGCCGTGGGTGGCGTAGGCGGTGCCCGCGGCGGTGAACGAGGCGCTGGACCCGGCCTCGTTGATGCCTTCGTGCAGGATCTGCCCCTGCTCGCTCTCCCGGTAGGCGAGCATCAGCCGGTAGTCGACCGGCGTGTAGGACTGCCCGTTCGGGTTGTAGATCTTCTGCGACGGGAACATCGAGTCCATCCCGAAGGTCCGCGCCTCGTCCGGGATGATCGGCACGATCCGCGGTCCCACCTCGGGGTCCTTGGCGAGGTCCTTGAGCAGCCGGACGAACGCCATCGTGGTGGCGACCTCCTGCTTGCCGGAGCCGCGCCGGATCACGTCGTAGACGTCGTCGCCGGGCAGCACGAGCGACTTCGCCTTCACCCGCCGCTCCGGCAGGTAGCCGCCGAGCCGCTGTCGGCGTTCCCGCAGGTACTGGATCTCGGGAGCGTCCTCACCGGGGTGGTAGTAGGGCGGCAGGTACGGGTCGGCTTCGAGCTGCTCGTCGCTGATCGGGATCCGCAGGCTGTCCCGGAACAGCTTGAGGTCGTCCAAGGTCATCTTCTTCATCTGGTGCGTGGCGTTGCGGCCCTCGAAGTGCGGGCCGAGCCCGTAGCCCTTGATCGTCTTGGCGAGGATGACGGTGGGCTGCCCGTGGTGCTCGGTGGCGGCCTTGTAGGCGGCGTGGACCTTCCGGTAGTCGTGGCCGCCGCGGCGCAGCGCCCACACCTCGTCGTCGGTGAGGTCCTTGACCATGTCCTTGGTGCGCGGGTCGCGGCCGAAGAAGTGCTCGCGGACGAAGGCGCCGTCGTTGGCCTTGTAGGTCTGGAAGTCGCCGTCGGGCGTGGTGTTCATCAGGTTGACCAGCGCGCCGTCCCGGTCGGCGTGCAGCAGCGAGTCCCACTCGCGGCCCCACACGACCTTGATGACGTTCCAGCCCGCGCCGCGGAAGAACGACTCCAGCTCCTGGATGATCTTCCCGTTGCCGCGCACCGGCCCGTCGAGCTGCTGCAAGTTGCAGTTCACGACGAACGTCAGGTTGTCCAGCCCTTCGTTCGCCGCAACGTGCAGCAGTCCGCGCGATTCGGGCTCGTTCATCTCCCCGTCGCCGAGGAACGCCCACACGCGTTGCTGGCTGGTGTCCTTGATGCCGCGGTCGTGCAAGTAGCGGTCGAACCGGGCCTGGAAGATCGCGTTCATCGGGCCGAGGCCCATCGACACGGTGGGGAACTCCCAGAAGTTCGGCATCAGCCGCGGGTGCGGGTAGGACGGCAGCCCGCCACCGGGGCCCGCGTGCGAGTGCTCCTGGCGGAACCCGTCGAGCTGGTCGGTGGTCAGCCTGCCTTCGAGGAAGGCGCGGGCGTAGATGCCGGGGGAGGCGTGGCCCTGGATGTAGAGGTGGTCGCCCCCGCCGGGGTGGTCCTTGCCGCGGAAGAAGTGGTTGAACCCGACCTCGTAGAGGCTGGCGGACGAGGCGAACGAGGAGATGTGCCCGCCGACGCCGATCCCGGGCCGTTGTGCACGATGCACCATCATCGCAGCGTTCCACCGCATCCAGGCGCGGTAGCGCCGTTCGACCTCCTCATCGCCGGGGAACCACGGTTCCTGGTCGGTGGCGATGGTGTTCACGTAGTCGGTGCTGGTCAGGGCGGGAACGCCGACGCCGCCTTCGCGGGCGCGCTCCAGCAGGCGGAGCATCAGGTAGCGGGCACGCTGCTGGCCGTGCTCGCCGAGCATCGTGTCGAACGACTGCAACCATTCTTCGGTCTCCTCCGGATCGATGTCCGGGAGATGCGAGGCGAGACCGTCTCGGATGACCCGCACCCGTTGCGGGGTGCCGCCGACGTCGTTGCTGTGCGCGGGCAAAGGAACTCCTCGACTGCTTGCGGTGCTTGTCGCGGGCTGGGGTGACGCCCGACACGTCCCATGGTCCCCCATCTTCACGGCCGCTGCGTGCACCGCGGTCATTACTTGGCGGTACCGTTCTAGCCTGACCTGGATGCGGGCGCCTACAGTCGAGTTCCACGCCGGATACCGGCGTGTCGTGCGCCCAGCAGTTGCGCCGGAAGCGGTTCGCAGTGTTCGCTATCGGCCAGATCTGCCCAACCTGGGTGCGGTGGAGGCACCGCACCACCGCATTGGAGGAGTGAGAACGCCGTGGTCGCCGCGGGAGACGCCGGCAAGAGCGAGGTCGACGTCGCCGACAGGCTCGACATCGAGCCGGAGATGGTCGTTCAGGAGATCGGTTGGGACGAGGACGTCGACGACGCCGTTCGTGCCGCGATCGAGGAGCGTTGCGGGAGCGAACTGCTCGATGAGGATGCCGACGAGGTCGTCGACGTCGTGCTGCTGTGGTGGCGGGACGATGACGGTGACCTGACGGACACGCTCCTCGACGTGATGACGCCTCTTGCCGACGAGGGGGTGATCTGGGTGCTGACGCCGAAGACCGGTCGGGACGGCTACGTGGAACCCAGTGACATCGCTGAGGCAGCGTCCACGTCCAACCTGGCCCAGACCTCGAACGCGAGTCTGGGGGAAGCCTGGATGGGTACCAGGCTCGCTTACCGCAAGGCCAAGTCCAAGCGCTGACGAGTTCGGCCCAGCGCCGAGCGGATCGCCGTACCCACCACCTGGGCACCGGTGGCGACCTGCCGCCGGTGCCCAGGTGTGCGTGATCGGTGTAGGTTCGGCGGCGTACGTGCACAGGCCGAACAGAAGGGTGCGCGCATGACGGTCGAGGTCGGCGCCGATGCTCCGGACTTCACGCTGCCGGACTACAACAAGGAGCAGGTCTCCCTGTCCGGCTTCAAGGGCGACAAGAACGTGCTGCTGGTGTTCTACCCCTTCGCGTTCAGCGGGGTCTGCCAGGGCGAGCTGTGCCAGGTCCGCGACGACCTGGCCGACTTCCAGAACGACCAGGTGCAGGTGCTGGGCATCTCGGTGGACACCCCGTTCGCGCTGAAGGCGTGGTCGGAGCAGCAGGGCTACACCTTCCCGCTGCTGTCGGACTTCTGGCCGCACGGCGAGGTCGCCAAGGCCTACGGCGTGTTCCACGAGCCGGCGGGCATGGCGCTGCGCGGCACCTTCCTCATCGACAAGGACGGCAAGGTCCGCTTCGCCGAGGTCAACCAGCCCGGCGAGGCCCGCGACCAGAACGTCTGGAAGAAGGCGCTGGCCGAACTGGCCGCGTGAGGCCCGGCGGTTCCCGGTCGGTACAGTGATCCGGCCGAAGCGCGGCCGATCTTCGGACGGCCGCGCCCGGGGCGCATAGCTCAGCGGAAGAGCACTTGCCTTACAAGCAAGGGGTCGCTGGTTCGAACCCAGCTGCGCCCACCGCGCGAGAAGCCCGCTGATCTGGATCGAATGTCCAGGTCAGCGGGCTTTCTGCTTGATTGGTATTGATCTTGTTTGTCTGTCCTTTGTGGTCTGGAAGTGCTGCCCGGGGCGCTGATGGGAGGATTTTGGGAGGATTCGTTTTGCGCGCCTGTGTCCGGCCGTGTTGGGTGCGTCGTCGCGGGTTGGGTGCCAGCTGAGCCAGCTAATGGGGAGGGCTGGTTGCCCTACGTGCGATTGTCGGGATTCTTGGGGTTCTGGACGGTTGGTGCGCGACGCGGGGCCTGATGAGGGGCAGCCCCTGGCGCTGCAAGTGCACCCGCCCGGCAGTGATAGCCGCCGTCGGCCGCGCGACGCCCCGATGAAGGGCGGCCCCCTGAAGGGGCCGCAGGATGTTAACGATCGTGAGTGCACGTGCCAGTGCGGATCGCCGCCTCGATGAAGGGCGGTCCCCGGAGGGAGCCTCACACATCAGGTGTCAATCAAACCCCGGGAAGCCCCCTGCGGTTCCGGAGACGTCAGACGGCTTTCAAGTGAGCACAGCCGTCGACGACGGCTTCGACTGGATGGTCGGGCGGGGATCGTGACCGAAGACCGGTGCCGGAAGCTGCGATGATGCCCGCCCGGCGAGCTGAAGGGCAAGCGCGTGCACTTCTGCGCGGAGCGCCGACGGCCACCGGGAACTCCGAGAGGCGGGATCCAGCGGGTGTGGGCGTGCACGGAGAACGGTGGATCGGCCACGAGCGCGCGGTGAAATCCTGATGAAACAACCATGTCCGGAGTGGCGCGCCAGCGCACTGCGGGCGCACCGGTGATAGCGATTTTCCGGATCATCAATTCGGATGTGATTCCGGGATCGCGCGCGCAGATACCCCGAAGCGTCCGGGCGGTCCATCCCGGCTCGATTTTTGTCGGGAATTTGATGCGTTCCACCCGGCGCGCCCAGAGCCGTGTGTCGGCCAACACACTGCGAGGGATCTTGTCGTCCCGTGTGGACCTCGGGTAGCCTCCTGTTGCATTGAAAATGAGGCTACTGAAGGTAACGAACTCGGCGTTGCCGAAGCGGGATCGAGTCGTGTCGATCGCATCGAGCAGTCGATGTGATTGCCGTGTTTTCGCGCCTTGGTGACGAACGGCGCTGGTGCCGAAATCGGACGGATGGCGTTGCCGTAAAAAGTCGCTGAACGACGCGGTTCGGGCACGGCTGCCGATCCTGGTGGACGGCTTTGCATTCGGCCTGCGCGCGCTTCCCGGCAAGGCTCGGGATGCGGTCGGCCGTTTCCTTTCGGTCGCGCGATGCTCGTCTTCTTCTGTTGGCCGTTTCGGCAATGAAGACGCCGCAGGGATGATGGAGTTGGGAAGATGGCAGCGAGTGCTGTAATTGCGGGGTTGGGGGCATGGCTGCCGCCGTCGGTGGTGACCAACAGCGACCTGTGCTCGCGGCTGGACACTTCCGAGGAGTGGATAGAAAGCCGCACTGGGATTCGGGAGCGCCGCGAGGTCTCCGGCGGGGCGGCGACAGTGGACCTCGCGGTCGAAGCCGGCGAACGAGCGCTGAAGTCGGCTGGTCTGCGATTCGTCGACGCGGTCGTCGTTGCCACTACCTCGCCTGATCGGACCTGTCCGGCGGGCGCGCCGGAGGTGGCGTCAAGGCTGGGCATGGGTGGGGTCGCCGCTTTCGACCTGACTTCCGCCTGCAGCGGTTTCGTGTACGGGCTTGCCACCTGCGCGGGGCTCATCGCCGCCGACATCGCCGAGACGGTGCTCTTCATCGGTGCGGAAGCGTTCTCCACGTTCGTCAACCCGGCGGATCGGACGACGGCGCCGATCTTCGGCGATGGCGCCGGCGCGGTGGTGCTGCGCCGCGGGAGTCCCGGCGAAAAGGGCGCGATAGGCCCGTTCGATCTGGGCAGCGATGGCGAGAACGCCGATCTGCTCGCGGTATCGGCAGGCGGTTCCCGGCAGCGCGCATCAACCGGGCTCGGCAAGCAGGACGTGCCGACGGAGGACTGGTACCTGTCGATGTCCGGGCGGGCCATCTTCCAACACGCGCTGGCGCGGATGACGGCGTCGGCGAACACAGTGCTGGACCGCGCCGGCTGGGCGGTGGCGGACGTGGATCGTTTCGTGGGGCACCAGGCGAACATTCGAATTCTCACGTCGGTCGCCCAGCGTCTGAATATTGCGCAGGACCGGGTTCCCGCCAACATCGACCGGGTCGGTAACGCTCTGGCCGCTTCCATCCCCCTCGTTCTCGCGGAATCCTGCTCCACGGGCGAGCTGAGGCCGGGTGATCGGGTGTTGATCACCGCGTTCGGTGCGGGACTCTCGTGGGGATCGACGGTGCTCGTGTGGCCGGACATCCCGGCGAAGAGCCCCTTCTGATTTTAACCGGTCCATTGAAGGAGGAGATTGTGGTGGAAAAACTGATCAGTCGTGTCGGGGAAATTTTGGCCAGTCGGTTCGAGGTCGATCCGGATGGTGTGATCCCCGAGGCGTCGTTCGACGACCTGGGATTGGACTCGTTGGCGCAGGTCGAGCTCGGGGAAGTTCTTGAGCAGAACTTCGGAATCGAGGTGTCCGACGAAGAAATGGAGAAGTTGGCGACGTTGGCCGATCTGGCCGAGATGCTGAAGAGCAAAGGCGTGGCCGCCTGATGCCTGGGTTCGCCGCGGCGGTCACCGGGCTGGGGTTGATCACCCCCGCCGGCATCGGGGTCGAAGCGAACTGGGAACGCGTCACGTCCGGTCGGCCGACAGCAGCCATCGATCCGGAGCTCGACGGTCTCCCGGTCAAGTTCGCATGCCGAGTGCCTGACTTCGATCCCGCCGCGAGCCTTGGCGAGCAGAACACCTGGCAGCTCGATCGCCATCAGCAACTCGCCCTCGTAGCCGCCCACGAAGCCATTCGAGATGCCCGGCTCTCCCCGGGGAGTTGGGACGGCTCGCGCGTGGCCGTCGTTCTCGGGTCCGGCGCCGGCGGCAGCTCGACGATGGAGACCCAGCAGACCCGATTCCTCGAACGGGGAGCCGCGAAGGTCTCCGCCCTGACCCTTCCGATGGGACTCGTCAACATGGCCGCCGGCCGGTTGGCGATCGAGTTCGGTGCCCGTGGGCCGAATCTAACGGTCTGCACGGCGTGCGCCTCCGGGGCGAGCGCGATCGGCACGGGCCGCGACCTCCTCCGTTCCGGTGCGGCCGACGTCGTGATCGTCGGTGGCACCGAGGCGGTAGTGACTCCGCTGTTCGTCGCCGCCTTCAACCGGATGCGAGCCTTGTCCAGGAACAATTCCGATCCCGGTGGGGCATCCCGTCCGTTCGACGAGGCGCGCGACGGTTTCGTCATCTCCGAAGGTGCTGCCGTGCTCGTCCTTGAGGGCGAACGCCACGCCCAGGCCAGGGGGGCGCGGGCGCGTGGTCACGTCATCGGCTATGGAGCGTCCGCCGACGGCCATCACATCACCGCGCCGGATGTGGAAGGCGCAGGCGCCGAGCAGGCGCTGCGGACCGCGATGAGAGATGCCGATCTCACAGCCGAAGAGGTTCAGCACGTGAACGCCCACGGCACTTCCACGCCTCTCAACGACGTCGCCGAAGCGGCGACCATTCGGCGAGTAATCGGGGACGACGTCGCCGTGACCTCGACCAAGGGCGTGACCGGGCATGCGCTCGGCGCGGCAGGCGCGATCGAAGCCGCCTACAGCGTGCTCGCGCTCCAGCACGCGTGCGTTCCGCCTACTGCCAATTTGGAGAATCCGGATCCGCGGGTCGACGTCGATCTCGTCGCAGGGGCGGCGAGGGCGGGTGACATCCGGGTGGCGCTCAGCAATTCATTCGGATTCGGCGGGCAGAACGCGGTTCTCGCGTTCGCCCGCGCTTGAGAGAACGGGGAGGAACCCCATGACACGCTCCGCGGAACGACGGGAGCAGACCGAAAATCGCAGTTCGGCTGCCCACGACGAGCTCGTCGCGCTCATTTTTGACGGAAAGTTCGAGAGCCTGCACGAAGACCTGCGCACTGAGCTGGAACGCCCGCTGTTCGATGCGCGACCGGGATTGTCGGTCCTGGATGCGGGGCGGCTGTCCTACGAACGGGCTCGCCGGCTGCACGCCAGCGCGGGCCGTGGTGACGAGCTGGTGCCCGACCCCGAGAGGATGTTCGCGATCAGCGAGTGGTCCTGCCTGGCAGATACCACCGTGCTTCCGGTGTTGAACATCCACTACAACCTGTGCATGGGGACCATTCTCGCGCACGGCGCGGAGCGCGACGACCTCGACGATTACCTCGAAGAGCTCAGCGGCATGTCCTCGGTCGGCCTGCTGATCGCCACCGAACTCGGTCATGGGAACAACATCGCGGCGTTGGAGACAGTGGCGGTCTACGACCACGCGAATGGCGAGTTCGTGCTGAACACTCCGAACGCCAGGGCGCAGAAGTTCATGCCGAACACCGGAATCACCGATATTCCCAAGCTGGCAGTGGTGCTGGCGCGGCTTGAGGTATCCGGGGTCGACCGTGGCGTTTTCCCGTTCATCGTGCGCATCTCCGACCACGACGGCCTGCGCCCGGGCGTTCACGTCGAGCGGCTTCCGGAGAAGCCCGGTTTCGCGCTCGACAACGGGGTGACCAGGTTCGAGCACGTCCGCATCCCGCGCCGGAACCTGCTGACCGGGAACCTGGGTGAACTCACCCCAGAGGGCGAGTTCCGCAGCATCGTGAAGAACAAGCGCAAGCAGGTTCTGCGCGTCCTGGACAGGGTGGCGCCGGGGCGGATCTGCTTGAGCGGTGCGCTGGTCTCGGCCGGGCGGGCCAGCACCTGCATCGCGATCCGGTACTCGTGGCAACGCCTGACGGCCGGCCCCGGGAACGGTGAAATGCCGATCATGGCGTTCCGCAGCCAGCAGACCGCGCTGTTCACCGCACTGGCCCGTGTCTATGCGATGACGTTCCTGCTCAACCACGTGAAACGCGAGTACCTCGGTTGTCGCGGGGAAAACCGCACCGAGGTCAACCAGTTGATCTCGATCGCGAAGGTGCTGTCGAGCTGGGAGATGTCCGAGGTTCTCCACGTCTGCCGGGAGCGGTGCGGCGCACAGGGCATGTTCTCGATCAATCGAATCGCGGACTACATCCCGATGGCGCAAGGCGTGGTCACCGCGGAGGGCGACAACCTACCGCTGCTCGCCACGGTAGCCAGCCAGTTGATGGCCGCCCGACACGGCAGGCCGGTTCCCCGGCCACCGGCGTCCGCCGACCTCCACGACCGCGACGTTCACCTCGAATTGCTGCGGTACCGCGAGGAAAGCCTGCACCAGGAAGCGCAGCAGGACATGTCCGCGCAAAATCAAGAGCGGCAGAGCCTGCACGCCCGGTGGAACGACAGCATGAACACGGCCATGTCGATGGCTCGCACCCGCGGCGCGCGACTCGCCTTGCAGCGATTCGTGGCTGCCGCGGACAGTGCCAGGATCGCGGAAAGCCGTGCTGCGCTGGAACTGCTGTCGAAGATCTACGGCCTCGTCGAGATCGACCGGGACAGCGGCTGGTACCTCGCTCGGGGAGTTGTGCGACCCGATCAGGTGGAGCGACTACCTCGTGAGATCGATTCGCTTTGCCACCAGCTCCTGCCGCACTCGGCGATGCTCGTGGACGCGTTCGAGCTCACTCCCGAACTCTTGCGCGCGCCCATCGCGGCCGAGGACTACGTTTCCGCGGTCGATCAGGCGGTCGGACACGGGCTCACCACGGCTGAGGGCAGCTGACCGCTGCTGCAGCCCTCTCGCAGGAGTCCCCTCCTCTGAGTGCGGCGGTTCCTGACGCGCGCCGCGATCCGCACACGGGTGCATCCGGCCCTGCCCGGTTCCCGGCCGTCTTTGCGGTCATCGGCGATGCGGCGGCGAGCAGGCGCGAGTTGCCTTGCCCGCTTCTCCGCCCGGCCCGCCATCCGAGGCCCTACTGGTGACGGACGCACACGGAACGCAGTTGCGGGTGACTGCTGACGGCAGCAACCGCAACGACGTCATCGGACGGGTCCCGCTGATCGATCCGCGCCGGTGCTACTGACCGGTGAGTTGCGGGGATGTCCTGACCGCGCAGCAGGGCGGATGAACGCGCCGAGCACAGCGATCACGGCCGCGGTCGTGAATGCGGTCACCGGGCCGGCCTCCTCCGAGAGCGCTCCGACCACGCGTGCGCCGACGGCTTGGCCGAGGGCGATGAACAAGAAGGCGAGCCCGACGCCGGCTGCGGGAGCCTGGGTGTAGACCTCGGTTCCCCAGATCAACAGCAGCCCGGTCAACGCGATGTAAGCGGCGCCGAAAGCTGCCGACGCCAACCATGCGACAGCCACAACGCCGGGATACGCGGTGAACAGGGGCGTCGCGGCGGCCAGGACGAACATGGTCGCCATCCAGCTGGTTCCGATGCCGAATCGGTGGGCCAGGTTGCCGGTAGCGGCGCCGAGCACACCGAAGGCCCCGAGGAAGATCCATGCAGTGGACGAGCCGGACTCACTCATTCCTCCGGTGGTGACCAGCACGTCGCGCCCGAAGGTCCACACGGCGGAGCTCGCCGCTCCCATCAGCGCGACAGCGGAGAGCAGCCGAGCACTGCCAGCGGGTAGGAAAGGTCGCGGGATCAGGGTCTCGCCGACGCCTCCGCCAGAGCGTTTCGCGGGCTCGGAAGAAATCGTGAACGAGGCCCACACGGTGGCAAGAGCGCAGACGAGCGCGAACATGACCCAGGCAGACCGCCAGTGCTCATGGGTCAGTACCGCGATTGGACCGGCGACGGCGACACCGACGCCAGTACCCGCATTGATCACCGTCTGCGTCCGATCGCGTATCGGCGCTTGCACGGTGTGAGCGACAGCATGCGCTAAAGGTGGGGATGCCACGCCCGTACTCGACCCTGCGATGAGTACCCCGGCTGCCAGCACACCGGCCGTCGGCGCGGCCGCGACGACGAGTACCCCGATAGTCGCGATGACTCCTGCTGCAGTGGCGACGGCGCGTCCACCGAACCGCGGGGTGAGGATCGTGGAAGCGATGATCGCGATGCAGTAAGCGACGTAGGAGCCAGAGGCGATCGCCCCGGCTGTACCGGCGTCCAGGGCGAACTCGGAGCGGAAGACCGGCACGAACAATCCGTACGCAAATCGCGCCAGCCCGTAGCAGGCCGCGATCAACGAGAGTCCGGCGCCGGTCAGCCGCAGTGCCTGACGTCGGCTGAGCAGGCCAGGCGGGGCGCCTTCGATCATCGCGTTCTGCTCTGACACCAACCCGCTCCCACCTCATAGATCTGTGAACATTCCCTCCGCCACGGTAGGTTTACCGGTCTGTGAAGTCAATTGGCCCGCGGCCGGGTCGACCTGGCCCGCATCGAGCGGCACTGGGGGGACATCCTGCGGATCATCGGCTCCATCCACACCGGAGCCGTCCGCGCCTACGACGTGATCCGGATGCTCTCCCGGGACGGACGCCCCACCCCGCTCGGTGACGCGATCGCGCACTACGGGCGGATCGTGAAGACCCTGCACATCCTGCGCCTGGCCGACGAACCCGGATACCGCCGCCAGATCAAGGTGCAGGCCAACCTCCAGGAAGGCCGCCACGCCCTCGCCCGAAAGATCTTCCACGGTCGGGCCGGGCAGCTCTACCAGCGCTACCAGAACGGCATGGAGGACCAGATCGGCGCCTGGTCCTCAACGCGCTCGTGCTGTTCAACACCCGGTACGTGGACGCCGCCGTCACCCAGCTCCGCGCGGACGGATTCGATGTCCGCGACGAGGACGTCGCCCGCCTCTCGCCGTTCGTCCGCCACCACATCAACGTGCTCGGCCGCTACTCCTTCCAGCTCCCCGACCTGCCCGGCGGCCTGCGGCCCCTGCGGGACAAGCACGCCACCGACGACGAGTGAACCGTGCTCGCACCGCCGCCGAAGGCGTGGGGCGGGCTTCACTTCCCGGCGGCGCGTGAGCCCTTCGCTACGGCGGACTGTGCGCGGGCCGGGAAACCGGTCTGCGCGGTCCCGCCGCCGGGGTTCTTCGGGCAAAGAAACAGCTGAACCTCACGATCAAACCTGTCAGCCGCCCGAAGGGCATCTCCGGCTTCGTCCTCCTGCCCTGCCGCTGGGGCCAGCGAGCTCATCAGAGGCGCGGCCTACCACGCATCGAGTCCCGGCTGTGCCGCACCTGGCTCTGTCCGTGCCAATAGAGGCCCGGACGCGGTCTACGGGACGTCGAGGAGTGTGAGCATCGCGGGGAGCAGGTCGCTGCCGAGCGGGTCCGGATTGGTGCTGTCGATCGCGCCTTCCAGAGCGAGGGTGGTGTATCCGTGGACGAGGGACCAGACGGCGTAGCTGGGGATGAGTGTGGGGTCGGTGTCGTGTGCTGGTTCGGCGTCTTCGCCGTGTAGGGCGCGGTGCAGGGCGGTGAGGGCGCGGTGTTTCTGCTCGGCCAGTTCGGGGGCGGTGTAGTCGAACTGGGTGATCCGCCACATCAGGTCGAACAGGGCTCGGTTCTCGCCCGCGAACGAGACGTACTCGGCGGCGATGCGTTGGACGCGTGCCGGGGTGCTGAGCCCGGTCAGGTCGAGTGCTTCCAGCTGGTCGCAGAGCTGTTGGTAGGCGCGGGTCGCCAGGGCGCCGAGGAGCCCGCGTGCGTCGCCGAAGTGATGTTTGGGGGCGGACTGTGAGACCCCTGCGCGCCGTGCGGCTTCGCGCATGCTGAACCCGGGGACGCCTTTCTCGGTCAGGACCGTGAGTGCGCTGTCGAGCAGCGCGGCGCGCAGGTTGCCATGGTGGTAATGCTCTCCGGCGAGCGGTTCCTTACCCATCCCCTCATCTTGACAATGGGTAGATGCTCCGTAAAGTGCTCACTGTCAAGATTCTGGTGAAGGAGTTCACATGGCGGACAGAGTGCTGGTCACGGGTGTCTCAGGATTCATCGGCGGGCATCTTGCCGCCGAGTTGTTGCGGCGCGGGTATGCGGTAAGGGGTTCGGTGCGGTCGCTTTCCCGTACCGCCGAGGTGCATGCCGCGATGACGGCCGCAGACGCCGGCACGGCAGATCTCGAGATCTGCCGTCTCGACCTGACGTCCGACCGGGGATGGGCGGAGGCGGCAGAGGGGTGCCGGTACGTCGCGCACGTGGCTTCCCCGTTCGTGCTGGAGAAGCCGAAGGACCCCGACGAACTGATCCGTCCTGCCGTCGCGGGTACAACCCGGGCCGTCACCGCGGCCCTGGACGCGGGCGCGGAGCGCGTGGTCATGACCTCGGCGCTGGCGACGATGCAGTTCGCCCGCGCGCCCAAGGGGCACCTCTACACCGATGCCGACTGGACCGACCCGGACGACCCGAGCCTCAACGCGTACACCGTCTCCAAGATCAAGGCCGAACGTGCCGCACTGGAACTCGCGCAACAGCGCGGAGCTGAGGACCGGCTCGCCCTCATCAACCCCGGCGCGGTGATCGGCCCGCTGCTGACCGATGATCCCGGAACCTCGATCACCGCGATCCAGCAGATCATGTCCGGCGCACTCCCCATGATCCCCGATCTCCGGCTCCCCTGGGTCGACGTGCGCGATGTAGCCGACGCCCACATCGCCGCGATGACCTCCACAAGCGCCGCCGGCCGCCGCACTATCACCGCCACGGACCCGATGTCGCTCATCGAGGTGGCCGCAGTGCTCCGTGAACGCCTTCCCCGGGCAAGCCACAAGCTGCCCAAGCGGTCCATGCCGACCTGGCTCAGCTGGCTCGCCAGCACGTTCGAACCCCAACTGCGCGACAACAGATGGCTGATCGGCCAGAAGCAGCGCTTCGACCGTGCCCCGGCCGAAGCCCTCCTCGGACACCCGCTACGACCGATCTCCGACGCGATCGTGGCAACTGGACGCAGCCTGACCGAACGACAGCTCATCTGAACCCCGAACCCCATAGCCGAGCGCAGTCCTCCCATCGGTGCTGACGGCATTGCGTATCAGGGTGTCGTGAGTCGACCGGGCCCGCGGCGAGTGGGGACGTAGTTAGCCCATGTCATGCCTGACGCCTTGGCGTGTCGTTCGGCGCACTGAGCGGCGTAGCCAACAGCCTGTGCGGGGATGGCGGGCGGCATCTCCGAGACAAGAGCTCGGAGTGCGGTGATGCGGCTGCCGACGAGGGGATGCTGCTGGTTCCGAGCGAGTTCATCAGGTAGGTCGAGTGGATGCGCCGTCCAGGACAGCGGCCGGAGAAGAGCCACGGACGGCTGCGGTTGGCCGCCATGTTGTAGGGGCCGCAGTTCTCGGCGCACTCGCGCAGCACTTGGCCGAAGGGCTTCGGGACTGGAACGGCGCCGTGCCGGCCAGGGGGCGTGCCCCCGGGCCGGGGCGCCCATTCAGCTCAGCGCCGGGTGTCACCGGGCGCGAGGAGGCTGGTCAGCTCGGAGATCGCCTCGTGGGAGGGCTTGAAGTAGCGGGACGTTCTCCGGCTTCTTGTGCCTCGACTTCGCCATCAGCATCAGCAGGGAAGCACCTTGCACTCCGAGTTCGGTCAGGCCGGAGTGGCGGTACTCGTGCAGGTCCCAGCCGGTGCCCGGCCCGTGGGCGGCGGTGTGCTCATCGAGGAGGGCGCGGGCCTGGCCGTAGGAGAGGCGGGTGCCTACCGCCCTTACCAGGGGTCGCAACAGGGCGGTGACCACCTCGGGCCAGTGGATGCTGGCCAGCGGCTGTGCCGACCACCCCTACCAGGGGTCGCAACGCGAAAGACGCGTGCTGGAGGGCGTCCTGGAAATTGTGCCCGCCGCCCCTACAAGGGGTCGCCACACCAGCGCGAATCGGCCGTCCGTCAGGGCCGAGCAGTGCCCGCTCTCAGAAGGGGGCGCAACCGGGTCAGCGGCCTCGCGCGGGTGTGGCTACGTTCGGTGTGCTCGCTGGCCCCTTTCGGTGGGTAGCAGCTACTGCGACCCGTTGAAGTTGTGGCGCTGTTTGGGCGGGTTCTCTGGTTTCTAGTGGGCGCGTGCAGCTGTGGTGACGCGGAACCGTCGTGCGTTCCCGCGCGGTGTTGGATTCGCGGGGAAGGGTGGTTGTGGCGTTAGGGGCTCTTAGCCTCGATCCACCGATGGTTGCTGGTGGTGATCGTTGTCTGGGTTTGCGGTGTTGTTGATCGTGCTTCTGTGATTCAGAGCTTGTCTCGGTTGGCGCGTTGGAGTCGTTTGAAGCAGACGAGGGCTGCTGCCAGGGCGAGGAAGGCTTTGAAGGTGTCGGCGCGGCGTTCGTAGCGCAGGGTCAGGCGCCGGTAGCCGGTGAACCAGGCCATGGAGCGTTCGATGACCCACCGGTGGCGGCCGAGACGTTCCTTGGACTCGATGTCCTTGCGTGCCAGCCGGGGTCGGATTCCCTTGTCCCGCGACCATCGGCGACGTTCGCGGCTGTTGTAGGCCTTGTCGCCATGCAGCTTGGCGGGCTTGCGGCGTCGCGGCCCGCGTCGGGAGCGGATCGGCGGGATCGCGTTGACCAGTGGGATCATCGCCTCGCCATCAGCGGTGTTGCCCGCCGAGATCCCGGTGGCCATCGGCAACCCGGTGGCGTCGGAGAGCACGTGGAGTTTCGAACCGGGTTTGCCGCGGTCGACCGGGCTTGGGCCGGTCATAGGTCCCCTTTTTTGGCGCGCACGTGGGCGGCGTCCACTACCGCTCGGGACCAGTCGATCAAGCCCTGGCCACCTAATTCGTCCAGCACCGCGTGATGGATCCGCGCCCACAGCCCTTCCTCGGTCCAGCGCACGAACCACCGGTGCGCGGTCGGGACCGTGACCCCGAACGACGGTGGCAGCCACGGCCACGCACACCCACTAGTGAGCACATACACGATCGCCGTGAACACCATCCGAGCATCCGCCGGCGCCCTGCCGCCACCCTGTGGGCGGTCCTTGACCTCGGGAATCAACGGCTCAACCAGCTCCCACAACTCGTCCGGAACCAACCGCCGTGACAACGCGATCATCCCGGATGGCGGGTCAAGATCCAAACGAGACGCCCTCTTATTATCCGAAGCGCTAAGCAAGATCGTTCTGTGAGCCTTAATGGTGGGTCGGACGCTCACGGCCGACTAGAAACACCTGGTGGCGCACAGCGCTAGGTCGCTGTTGCCCTACAAGAGATCGTCAGCATCTGGCACGTCCGTGGGCACGTTTTGGAAGCTCGCGGCGACGTTTCCGCTGCGGGTGCGGGCTTGGGGGCGCGCCGCAGCCTGCTACGGCCAGCTCGGGACGGGCAGCTGACGCCCGAGCTGGGCCACCGGGGGCGAGACGAATCCGTGGGAATGCGTTCGCGAACATCCTGATCGGTTACTCCGAGGCGGTGCCTCGGCCGCTTTGACGTGATCGGCTCAGCCGAGGGCGAACCCCAGGCCGTGATGCGCGAGTACCGCCGCTCATCCTGGCACACCACGCTGGCATCGGTGACGGGTGTCCACCTGATCACCTACACCCACGACAGACATCAGTACGTCGGCAACATCGAGCGTTGCGAGGTGCCGAGTCGGCTCCGCCGCGAAGGCCATCAGATGAAAACGGTAACCGTTTTCGTTAGTATGGCGGGATGCAGCGCACGGAGGGGTTCACGGTGATGGCGTGTGGGGTCAAGCCTTGCCCGGCTGTGGGTGTGGACCCGCTAGGGGCGTTACGGTCAGCAGTTCGGAAGTGCGAGCACGGGGTGCTGGTTCAGAGCAGCTGCCCGTTCGCGCTATTCCCTCGCACGACCAGAGCCACGGCTTGCCCGGGCGCGGGACCTTTTGTCCTTGTACAGCCGTGCGACGTCGCACGGCGACCGAGTGGTGGAGCGGTGCTGGCGGGCCCGCTTCACGAAGCAGGTGACGTGGCCGATCTCTGTGATTGGCTGGCCGACGGACTGCTCATCGGCATGCCACTGCCGCAACACCTCCGCCCGACGATAATCACTAGCATCGACCGTCGCTAAAGGTTGTCCCGTAACCGCTGTTCAGGGGTGAGGCGATCTTGTCGTGACCGGTGTGATCATGACGTCGGAGCCGTCCTGGATAGCCCCGTTTACCGGGCTGAGCCCGCGGCAGTTCACCAAGCTGATCACCGCGTTGCGGCTCGGGGGTGCCGATCCGGTCCGCAAGGGCCGGCCATGGTCGCTGCCGGTCGAGGACCGGGTGTTACTGGTGGCCGTGTACTGGCGCACCAACCTCACCCTGCGCCAGCTCGCCCCGCTCTTCAGTGTTTCGAAGTCGGCGGCCGACCGGATCGTCGACAACGTCGGCCGGCCCTCGCCCTCCAGCCCCCGACGGTGCTTCCGCAAGGGCGCCGTGCTCATCGTGGATGGCACGCTGGTCCACATCCGCGACCGCAGCGTGGCCGCCTCCAGCAAGAACTACGGCTGTTCCACCAATCACCAGGTCGTCATCGATGCCGATTTTCATCTGGTCGTCGCCGTCAGCAATCGGCTGCCCTGCGGCCGCAACGACTGCCCGGCTTGGGAGGAAGCGGGAGCCGGGGCCGCCGTCGGCATCACCCCGGCGGCTACCGCGGCACCGGCCCGCACTACCGCCGCCACAAGAACGAAGTGCTGCCAGCCTGGGAAGAAGGCCACAGCGCCTCCCGCCGCACGGTCCGCGCCCGCGTCGAGCACTCCTTCGCCCGCATGAAGAGCTGAAAGATCCTGCGCGATTGCCGCCTCAGGGGCCATGGCGTTCACCACGCCATCTCGGTATCGCCCGCCCTGCACAACCTCACCCCCGCCGGATGACGGGCAAACCAACAGGTCAACCAGCATGCTCCCGAGCATTTACGGACACCGTCTAGGGACAGCCTCTTTCGTAAGTGAAGCTCACTGTTGTTGCTGGCCGTTCGTCCTCGCGCTACATGAAAGTGCAGGTGGCAGTAGCTCCCTGCACTGGCGAAATGGCTGTCCTCGCGAGGGGGCCGCTGCGAATCTGCCGGTGGTCGTTTTGCTCGGGTGGTCACTGCTCAGCGGCTCCGTCGCTGACAGGCAGTGAGCAAAAAGTATCCCGAAAGGAACTAAACGACGATAGTGGGCGAATTGACCAAAACGGTCATTTGAGTGTGTGCCATCTCATCCCGCAGTCCGGTGCCGGCGTAAGTAAAATGGTTACGGTTTTCAATAGTGGAGGTGTGTGGAACATGGGCTTCAGGCACATGGCCGGTGGGGGAACGGCAGCCTTGGTGGCTGCCGTGGTCGGCTTATCCGGGTGCTCGCCGCAGGCGTCGCAGCCCGCGCCGCAGGATGAGGGGCCGGTAGTGGTCGCCAGCACGACGCAGACTGCGGATTTCGCGCAGCAGGTGCTCGGGGATCGCGGGAAAGTGGTCGGCTTGCTGCAGCCGAATCAGTCTCCGCATCACCATGAGGTCACTCCTGCGGATGTCACCAACATCGCGCAGGCGGATGTCGTGGTGCACGGCGGCGCGGGCCTCACGGATGCATGGCTGCCCCAGGCGGTGGCCTCGGCCGGTTTCCAGGGGATTCAAGCGGACGCTGCCGCGGGAGCCAAGCTGCGCAAGCGGGTGAAGGACGGCAAGGTTGAAGACGATCCGCACATCTGGCACGACCCGGACAACGCCAAGGTCATGACTCGCAACATCGCTCAAGCGGTCGAGCAGCAGGACCCTGCCAATAAGGATTTCTACGAGCGGAACGCCTCGGCTTACTTGGCCAAGCTCGACGAGCTGGAGCAGCAGACTCGTCGGGCCCTCGACTCGATCCCGGCTGACCAGCGCAAGATCGTCACGACGCACGGCGCCTTCGGATATTACTGCGATCACTATGGTGTCGAGTTCGCCGGTTCGGTGATCCCCAGTTTCGATGACCAGGCTGAGCAGTCGAGCAAGCAGATCGACGACTTCGTTCGCACGCTCCAGGAGTCGAAGGTGAAGGCGATCTTCACCGAAGCCACGATCCCCGCCGACGTGGTGCGTGCGGTCGGTGAACAGGCTCATGTCAAGATCGTGTCCGACCCGCTGTACTCGGATAACAACGGTCCTGGGCTCGACTACATCGCTACCGAAACGCACAACGCCGACGTAATCGTTTCGAACCTGCGATGACGGACGGCGCTGACCACCGGACGGTCGAGGTGAGTGCGGCCACGTTCAGCTACGACGGGCGGGCCGCGCTGGAGGGCGTCGAGTTCACTGCCTGCTCCGGGGACATGCTGGCGTTGATCGGTCCCAACGGGGGAGGGAAGTCCACGCTGCTTCGAGGACTTCTCGGTCTTGTCGACAGCACCGGGGTCGTCCGAATCCTCGGTGAGAACGCCACCCTGTCTCGATCACGCTGTGCCTATGTGCCGCAAGCCGACGGCGTGGATCCGGAGTTTCCCATCAGCGTGCTGGGTGTCGTGCTCACGGGAGTCGGGAAGCGGACCGGGCCTGCGCTGTGGCCCCGGACCCGGGATCGTGCCACCGCGCGCGAGGCGTTGGGCAGGGTCGGGCTGGACGGGTACGAGCGACGCCTGTTCGGGGAACTGTCCGGTGGCCAGCGCCAGCGCACCCTGCTCGCGCGCGCCCTCGCGGCGCAGCCGCGGGTGTTGTTGCTCGACGAGCCGTTCAGTGGCGTTGATAAGCCGAGCGCGGACATTATCGAGGCAGAGCTGCTGGAGCTGACACGGGGTGGTCGGACGGTGCTGATCTCCACGCACGACCACGAGTTCGCCCGCCGGGCGTGCACGCGTGCAGTGCTGCTCAATCGGGTTCAGCGGGGCTTCGGCCCGGTGGCCGATGTGCTGACGTCGGAGTTGCTCGTGTCCTGCTACACGGGCCGCTCCAGCTCCGTCGGCACCGGAACGGGCAGGGAGTGAGCGGGTCCATGCTGGTCACCATCTTCGCCGTCCCGTTCATGGGGAGGGCGCTCGCCGTCATGCTCGTGCTCTCGGTGCTCGGCGGGCTCCTCGGCCCGTTCATCGTGCTTCGTCGGCTGGAGTTCTTGACCGACTCTCTCACGCACACGGTGCTGCCGGGCGTCGTCGTCGGTTTTATTTTCGGTGGCGTGCCGGGGGTCTTCTGGGGGGCGCTCGGCGCGGCGGCGGTGACCGCGGTCGCCGTGACCGTCCTTGCGCGCAGCGCCGTGGTGCGGCAGGAGACCACCGTGGCCGTCCTGCTGACGACCTTGTTCGCCACTGGGGTCGTGCTGTTGTCCCGGCGCAGTGATTATGCGGGAGAGCTGACGGACTTCCTGACCGGCCAGCCACTGACCTTGTCCACAGTGGATGTTGAAATGGCGTTGGGAGTCGCGCTACTGGTCATGCTCGTGCTGCTCGCGTGCGGCTATCTTCTCTACCAGCGCACATTCGATCCCGTGGATTACGAGGCACGAGGACATAGCGTGTTCGCGGCCGATTTGATTCTGAACCTCCTCATCTCTGTCACCGTGGTCTGCTCGGTCCGCACGGTGGGCACGCTCGTGGCCTTGGGGGTGTTGCTGTTGCCAGGGCTCATCGGCACGACCCTGAGCCGCAGCTGGTCCGGAGCGATGATCAGCGGAGGACTCGGCCTAGCGGTCGCCAGCTGGCTCGGTCTGGTGGTCAGCTACATCGCTTCCGTGCAGGCGGATGTCCAGGTACCTCCATCCGCGGGCATCGTGCTCATCGGCTGTCTGCTGGCCGCGGTCGCTGGAACCTGGCGCGGCGTGCGCTTCCGCCTGTCCGGTGCGAGGAGGCCTGATGTGGCCTGAGCTCGACTTCCACGCCCGGGTGCTGATCGAAATCGTGTTGCTCGCCGGGATCAGCGCCGTGCTCGGCACGCATGTGCTGGACCGGAGACTGTCCTACCTCACCCACGCTCTCGGGCATGCCACGTTTCCTGGGATCGCCACGGCCGCCGCGCTCGGTGTCCATCTGGCATTCGGGGGTTTCGCGGCAGGCATCGTGACGGTCGGCGTGCTGACCTTGTTCATCCGCCGACGTCCGAAGCTGGTCTCGGCCTTCACCGGCGCGTTGATGGTGGGCGGATTCGGCCTGGGCACGGTATTCACGAGCGCCTTCTTGTCGAACACCGCGCGCAATCTGGAGCAGTTCCTCGTCGGCCAGATCGTCAACGTCACCGAGACGGACCTCGTCATGGCGGGCCTCCTGCTGGTGGTCACCTCGGTGGTAGTACTGGCTATGCACGGGAGACTGGTGTTCTCCGCGTTCGACCCCGACGGCTACCGGGCGGCCGGACACCGTACCGGGCCGATGTCGGCCATCATGCTCGTGCTCCTGACCGGGGCTACGGCGCTGATGGCCTCCCAGGTCGGTGCCATCCTCACCGTGGCATTCCTGCTCGCGGCGCCCAGCGCCGCCAGGGTCCTGGTGCGTGGTCCGGTGCTCACGATCGTGCTGAGCTGGCTATTAGGCGCGGCGGCAGGAATGGTCGGGGCGACAGTGTCGGCGAACGTCGCGGTACCCACCGGGCCTGCCATCACGATCCTACTGGGCCTGCTCGCTGCCGCCGCCGGACTCGTCGGCCGATTCTGCCTGCGGCGGACGGTCCGTCCCCTGGGGCCGATAGACGCCACGGGCCGAGACTCGCGGACTGCGGTCCCGCGAGAAAACTGAATCAGAGCCGACTTCGACACTGGCAACCCGTGCCCATTCCCGAGTCGTTATTAGGAGGAGGTTCCACCAAGAAGTCGTGGGACGGTGTCGGCGTGGTGAATCGAGACGCGCAGGGGCCGATATGGCCAGCTCTGATGCTCTCGTTTAGAGCTCCTAGCGCGTGTGGTGTGGGAGTCGGCGGCAGGTGATGGGTCCGCGGGCCAGGGCGGGGAAACCGCAAATGGACGTCGGTGCGGCGTTCCCACCTTTCCGGTCAAGCGCCGGTACTGGTGCAGGGGGCCAGGGTTTGCTCAGCGAGTTGTTATCTCGGGTGACACGACGGCTGGTCACAGGCCGTATTACGCGCTGCCGCAGCAGGTTCCGGTATGTGCCGTAGTCGTAGCCTCGGTCGGCGACGAGGGTCTTTGGTGGGTGGAGCGGTCGACCTCGGTGGTCTCGGACACGGGCAACGGTGTCTGCGAGCGGAACGAGCTGCGCGGTGTAGTTGCGGTTGCCACCGGCAAGTGTGACTGCGCGAGGCACTCCGCCGCCGTCACAGATCAGGTGATGTTTCGATCCGGTCTTGCCACGGTCGACCGGGCTCGACCCAGTCGCAGATCCCTCTTTTTTCGCGCGGACGTGGGAAGCATCCACACATGCGCGCGACCAGTCGATCAGCCCGGCCCGTATTGAGCTCGGAGCAACACCTCGTGGAGGCGGTCGAAGACCCCGACTTCCTGCCAGTCCCGCAGGCGGCGCCAGCAGGTCATCCCGGAACTGGCCCCCAGCTCTTGCGGTAGATCCTGCCTCGGTGGCGCTGGCGGCTGAGGCAGGGTCAGGGTTGCCGCCGCCGCGTTACGTCGACGTGCGCCGCCCTCCTCCCGGTACGGGTACCGCTAGGTTCGTGCGACGTGCCTCATGCTGCCTTGCTTTCCGTTTGTTGGAAAAGGGGAAGTGCGCGACGTGCCCGCGGCGTTCGCCAGTTGATCGTGCAGCTTTCTTGCGGGACCGCGCCGCGCTGCTCTGATGCTCAGAGCTGGTCGAGAGCTTCGAACGCGGCGGTCAGGTACGCGGCGGCGTTGGGGGAGACCAGACCAGGGTGCATCTGATTCATCACGTAGGTGATCGTGACGCGCCGGTCCAGGTCGTTGACGGCGAACGAGCCTCCCGCGCCGAACCAGAAGCAAATCCTGCGGTCCGGGATGAACGGGAAGGTCGCTTCACAGGGCAAGGCGTAGCCGATGCCGAATCGCAGCGGAACGCCGAGAACGAGGTCGGTGCCGTTCGACTGCACGTCGAAAATCCGATCGAGGGTGTGTGGTCCGAGCAGCCGTCGGCCTCCGAGAGAGCCCCGGTTCGAGACGATCGATTGGAGACGGGCCAAGGCCTCCGCGGTGCCGTGCCCGTTGCCGGCCGGGATCTCCGCGCACCGGAAGCGCTCATCCGCGAACTGGGAAAAATCGGGGAAAGGGCCGGTGTAGCTCCGTGCCTGGATGCCGTCCGGATCCGGCATGCTGGTGACGTCCGGTTGAGCTGGCGGAATGAGTTCGGCCACTCGATGGAACTCGGCAGGGTCGAGCCCGATGTGGAAATCCGCGCCGAGCGGTGCCGCGAGTTCGCGGGCCACGAACTCTCCCGGCCGCATTCCCGTGATCCGGCGAATCACCTCCCCGATCAGGTGGCCGAAAGTGATGACGTGGTAGCCGGATGTGCTACCCGGTTCCCACCACGGAGCTTGCGTGGCCAAGCGTGTCGTGGAGGTATCCCAGTCGTAGACGTCGGGCAACGCGATGGGTTGCTGCCAGCCGGACAGCCCCGAGGTGTGGGACAGCAGATGCCGCACCTTGATCATGTCCTTCTGCTCGGCCGCGAACTCCGGCCAGTACCGGGAGACGGGAGCATCAAGATCCAGTTCTTCTCGGTCGGCCAGCAACAGGGCGGCCAGCGCGATCACTGTCTTGGTAGTGGAGCACACGCACACGAGGGTGTCCGCTCGCCACGGTGTGGCTCGTACGGCGTCGGCCCAGCCGCCGTGGAGATCGACCACCGATTCGCCTTCCACGCGGACGGCCAGTGCCGCTCCGAGTTCGTGCCCGGTTTCCAGCCGGTGGGCGAATTCCTCCTGGAGCCGGCCGAAGCGCTCGTTGCAGGATCCAGTTGTTGTTGACAATGCGTCCTGCCCTCGGTTCGTGTTTCGCCGGTGCGGTGCTGCTCACCGCGTCGCGAAAGGTAGGCCGAGTTTACGTTTGTTGCCAAGGTGCTTTGCTGAATCGGCAAAATTGGCTCGTTCGTCCTCCGGTGAGCTCTGCGTGCCCGCGCGTCGAACCAGGCCGGGAACGGTTGCCGGGTTTCATCGGCGTTTCCTCGAAAGCAGCGTTCGCAGCGCGACGAGGTGCGGGAATTCCACCAGCATCCCGATCGTGATCGCGGCATGTGTGAGGTGCTGATCAGGGAAAGTGATCGTGGTCAGGGCGAGCATCATCGGGGCATTGCGTGCCGCCGTCGTCATCACCAGCAGGGCGTGCTCTGCATACTGGATATGAAAGGTTCGTGAGATGGCTCCGGCGAGCAGGTAAGTGACGACGAAGAATGTCAAAGTGACGGCGAGAATCCGCAACATCGAGTCTGCGTTGTTCACCATGGCCCGAGTGTTTCCGGCGAATATCTCGATTACCAGAAACGCCAGTGCGATCGGTATTGCTTTCCCCGCCGACTTCATCGTGCGGTTGAAGGCCGCGGTGGAAAGAGTCGCGTGCAATGCCGCGCGGGCCGCTGTCGCGACGAGTACGGGGAGGAGGAACCACGTGCAGAGCGACTGGGTGATCTCTCCGATGTCCCAGGGGGTGCTGTTGCGCGTCAGCGCGTAGATGACCACGGGGTAGAGCAAGAGCTGAGTGAGCATGTTGACCGGCACGAGTATCGCACCGATCGTTGTGTTCCCGTCGGCGAGCCGGGTGAATCCCAAGAACCAATCCGTGCACGGGGCCCACAGGTAGAGGAACACTCCCGTGGCGAGCAAAGGCTGATCGGGAAGCATGATGAGGACGAGAAGCGTGGCTATGATGGGGCTCAGGATGAAATTGTGAGACCAGGTGACTCCGACGAAGCGCAGCTGTTCCCGCGACGGGGTTTGCGCGCTGAATGCCGTTTCCAGCATCAGCAGTGTCACGAGCGCGAGGACAGTGTGACCGACCGCCGCGTCGGCCAGCTGGGCGGCAGGGGGGCTGGTCAGTCCGAGTAGTGATCCGACCCCGATTCCGGATAGGACAAGAATCGGCGTACCCGATCCGTCCGGTATTTCAGTTTTCATCTGGTGTGCTCGCTCTGGCTGTGACCGGAATCGTCGCCGAGCTGTTTTCCTTGCTCAAGGATGCGATTCGTGGATGCGAGCAAGGTGTGCTGGTGCAAAGTGACTGCCTTTTCGTATGTCTCGCCGCAGGGTGGTCCTATTCGGCGCCCGGCGGGCGCCGCCCTGCCGGGCTGTGTGCGGTCCCATTCGTCATTGTCCAGCGATGTGCGCATCCGGTCGCGCGCAAGGTCTGCCACCTCGGTGAGGCGTTGCAGAATCGGCGTATGTTGTCGATCTGTGTCGCTGGTTGACGGACGAGGTTCAGGCTGAAACGCCGTTGCCGAAATATCTGCGGCCGGTCCCGTTCGGATTGTCGGGAACGCGTCATTGCATGCGGGAGGTGGAGTGGGCCGGTTCGCAGGGTGCGGCAAGATCCACCCGGCTCATCGTTCGCCGCTGGAACCGGATCCTGTGGTCGTGTCCTCGGCGGAATCCGTGTGGGATGCCTCCTTGAACGGGTCCCGGTAGCGCAACCACGCTGCTTCGCCCTCGGCTAGTTCGTCGTCGGTCAACAGCGCTGCTTGCAGGGCATCGACGATGTCGTCCGGGTCCGTACCCGAGTGCGTGATGATCACCAACTGCTGTTCCCGATCGCCGTAGTAGGGGTCCCAGTTCAAGGACTTCATAGCGCTCTGTACGGGTGAGAGGCTTTCCCAGTCCGCGTCCTCGTGCTCGTGGCCGCCGAGGCTGGAAAACCACGGGGAGCTGTACCAGGCCCGCATGCCCGCACCTGCCGATTCGATCCACAACATCTCGTCGGGCTGAGTGGCGAGCCAGATGCGCCCCCGGCTACGGACCACTCCGTCGACGAGTGCATCGGTTGCCTCTTCGAGTCGTTCTGGGTGGAAGGGGCGGCGTGCACTGAACAGCGTCAATGCGACACCGTGCTCGTGCTCCAGTGGAGGCTGCCCTTGCAGCAGGGGACCGTGCGCGTCGTCGCACCGACCTCGCCGCGCTTCGGCGGGAAGGTCGTCGAGCAAGCTGCGGTGATCGATCCCATGTTCCGGGACACGGGATGCCAGTGGAGCCAGCCGGGTGAGTACTGCCGTGGTCGGGTCGTCGGAGACGGCGCCGGAAGTGACGAGGACATCTGCGAATTCGGCTTGACTGACAGCGATCTGTGCCAGCGTGCGGTCATCGCTTTCACCGAATGCGGCGGCGAAGGAGGGCACGGGCTCGGCTGAGGTGGCCTGCTCCAGCCAGCGTGCCTGGTCGATAGTGGTGATCACCCCTTCGATGTCCGCCACGTCGGTGACGCACTTGTCCCCGACCAGTGCGTGCGACAGTGCCCAGCACACCGGTTCCGGTTCGATACCGGGGTCCAGGTGCAGCACGATCCGATCATGCCGGCCGGTCTCGGCAAGACCTAGTGCGACGCGGAGTACGTCCTCGCGCAGCGTGCACGACAGGCAGCAGCGTACGAGTTCCACCGGGGTGGCCAGAACGCGCGACGCGGTGCGCACTTCTCTGCGGATGACACCTTCGCGAGCAGCGCTCAAGTCGTGGTGAACGGTCACGGTGCGGCTGCTGGCCGCATTGAGTCCGTCGGCGACTTCTCGTGCGCAGTCGGCGGCCAGCCCTGCGACGACAACGATCCTGGTCGGCTCGTTCGCAGACAACCGGGGACTCCTTCGATCTCGGGAAACACGGGCGGAAGTGCGCTCGCGGCGTGAGTGATCAGGCGCACGGGGCAAGACTACACGATAACGATTATCATTTTCATTATGACGCTGGTTGCAGACACCCGCCGGATCGATGCGCTCGTCGTCGGAGCTGGCCCGGCCGGTCTCGGCGCGGGGCTCGCGCTGATGGCCGTGGACGAGCTTGTGGTCGGGATCGTCGAGCGGGGACGGGTGGGCCAGACCTTCCGCCGGTGGCCGCAGAAGATGCGCTTCCTCACGCCGTCGTTCACCGGCAACGCCTTCGGGGCGATCGATCTGAACTCCATTCACCCGGAGACCTCACCCGCGCATACCCTCAAGATCGATTACCCGTCGGGGAAGGGCTACGCCCACTACCTCGACCGAGTCCGCGAACACTTCAACGCCCCCGTGCTGGAGGAGTGCGGCGTTCTTGCCGTCGACAGGAACGGTGCGGGCGAGTTCGTCGTTCAGACCAGCCGCGGCCCGATCACGGCACGAACGGTGATCTGGGCCGCTGGCGAGTTCTCCGCACCTGAGGCCCCGAGAATCCCGGGCGCTGAACTCGGGGTGCACACGTCCAAGTCCGCGGCCTGGTCTGCTCCGCACGGTCAGCCCGTGACCGTGGTGGGAGGTTACGAGTCGGGCATCGACGTGGCCTGCTCGCTGGTTCACCAGGGCAATCCGGTGACGGTCGTGGATCCACGTGCTCCGTGGGAAGCGGAGGGTTCCGATCCGTCGATGGTGTTGGCGCCGCGTACCCGGCAGCGACTGGAACGGGCGAGGGCCAGCGGGCTCCTGCACTTCGCATCCGGCGCGGCCGCCACGTCGATTCGTCGCAACGGGGACGCATACGTCGTGCACACGACTGAGGGCGACGAGATGCGAACGGAGACCCCGCCGGTATTGGCGACCGGGTATCGCCCGGCGCTGAACGCGGTGGAGGGGCTTTTCGTCGCGCGAGAGGACGGATGGCCACTGCTGACCGAAGACGACGAGTCCACCACCACCCCGGGGCTGTTCTTCTGCGGGCCGTCGGTGCGGCACCGGGCGCTGCACCTGTGCTTCGTCTACAAGTTCCGGCAGCGCTTCGCCCATATCGCTGAGGTCATCGGAAAGCGCTTGGAAAAAGACACCGAAGGACTCAAAACCTGGCACGCTGCCGGCATGGTCGTCCACGACGTGGCTGCGTGCGATGTCGACTGCGCGTGCTGAGCGTCCTCCGGCGACCGCACGCCCCCGCCCGACGGCCGAGGTGCTCTGCGCCACCGATGGATGAAACGCGCAGATCATTCCTAACCCCGAAGTGGGGCGTCCGTAGCGATGAAAGGGATTTCGGGTGAATGCAGGAAAGCTGGGTGCATTGTTCGGGGCGACGAGGCAGGACTATGTCGCCTGCACGCCGCTGGTCTGGGGGCCGATGGGGCGAGCCCTCGTCGATGAAGTTGCTCCCGGTGCAGGACACCGGGTGCTCGACGCGTGCTGCGGAGCCGGAGCGTCGGCGATTCCCGCCGGGCGTGCCGTGGGAGAGAGCGGAACGGTCGACGCGGTAGACCTCGCCGCAGGCCTGCTGACCGCCGGCCGAGAACGGGCCGACGCCGAAGGAGTCGGCAACGTGTCCTTCTGGGAAGCGGACGTGACATCCTGGCAGCCACCGAATGGGATGCCCTACGACAGGGTGCAATGCGCGTATGGTGTGTTCTTTCTGCCGGAGATGGATACGGCGGCGGCCCGCTTGGTCGGCCTGCTGCGCAGCGGGGGACGATTCGGAGTCAGCGTGTGGCGCAGAGGCGCGATCGAAGAATACAGCAAGGCGTTTTACAACATCGTCGAACGGTACAAACCGAACATCGCGGACGGGCAGGATCAGCCGAATCCCATCACCCGAATCAACACTCGGGAATCGCTGTCGCAATGGTTCCAAGGCCTCGGTCTCACCGAAGTCACGGTGCGGGAAGTGCCCGGCGCGGTGCCGTCCGGCCAAGATTTCGCCTGGCGGTTCGTTCTCGGTAGCGGACTCCGCGGTGCCCTCGACGGTCTGACGCCCGATCAGGTACGCGCACTGCGCGGAGATTTTCTCGCCTCGCTGGACGAACAGGATGTGCGGACAGTGGATACCAGCACGCTCGTGGGCACCGGGGTCCGTTGATCGCGTGCCGGGGCGCACCGGTTCCAGGTGAGCCCCGTTCGAGTCCTGAACTCCCGAACGTGGAGGCAGACGGGCGGCGATTGCCGTCCGTCTGCCATCGGTTCGATCTTTCCGAAGCTGTGACCCAGGAATCCTATGCGCCATCCTGAAAATATGGGTAGTCGCGCTCCTTTTGGTCGGTATTATTCGGGGCGATGTAGTGCACGCAGTGAATCCACAGCACGACACGAGACCGCGAATGTTCTCTGGGCAGTGATGCTCGTCGATAGCGCTCGGCACTGGACCGAGTGAGGCGGTGCAACGAAGCTTGGGGGAGCCTTGCATGCGACAAGGGGATAGGCGAACAGATACTAAATGGCAGGCAGGGGCCATGCTCGGCCAAATATTTGCAATGCCGCGGATGGTGTGCACAGACGGGCGGCGAGGCGCGCGAGGGCTGGGCGGTCACTGAGCGCGCGGCCCTCGACGTCGCGAACGATCGGTGTGGGGTTCACGGCTGGGGAAATGCCTGTGTGGGGGGCGAGAGGTGTGTCAGGGTGTCATGTCGGCAAGTTCGGCACCGATGCAGAGTCGGGCGAGGCCATCGAACGTCGTTCCGTAGTCCCCGCGCTGTACAGCGACGGTGTCTCCGACCTTTCAGAGCGGTGAAGAGGGGCGAACGCGAACCGAAGCCGGGGAACGTCGGTTACTGCCGGCGAGGTTGGGTTCGACGGGGAGTACGGCGGCATAGTCCGCGATTCGCGGAGGTGGCGGCGCATGGTTTCGGCGCAGTCTGATCAGCACCAGGCAGTGAGGTCTGCGGGGTTGGTGCAGGGCGCACCGTGATCGTTCTCGTTGGTGGGTCCTCCGGTGGGGTTCGGTGTGGTGTTTATCGAGTGATCGGTCGGGAAAGGTGGTCAGCGATGGCGTTTTCTGCGCTAGCGTTGGTTCTGCGAGTTCCTCGTGCAGGGCCGGTTTCGGGAAATCACTGTCGCGTCGAAGCCGGTGAGTGGCGCTCGCGCGAGTGCCCGGGCTGGGGTTGAACCTCCATCGACCTCAGCCCGGCCTCCCTGTTTCTGGGGTACCCATGGGCTTACGAGACAGCGTTTAGGCCAGCCTGCGGGTGCTCTCGGCGTGTTCTCGGGAGTCTCGCCGACACGAGCCAGGAACCGTGAACGACCTGATCGCACTTGTCGCTAACCAGCGCACTCTTCAGTCACTCCTGTCGCGGGCTCGCGGGCGCCGGGTTCATGGGTGCGACCGTGCGGGTTCCGCCGGTCCAACGCCGTCGTCCACGAAGCTCGTCTCCGGACCGCTTCCCGCGCTGATCGCTCGGCAGCGGTCCGGGGCCTCCCGAACCTAGGGCACGATCGCGTTCATCGGAGAAGCCGACCGGTCCCGCGCTTTCGCGGCTCAGGCCTGGCGGAGGAGCCGCTGCAACCAGAAGGCCGCGGTGCTCCCGGAGAGCAGGAGCAACACGCCGGCGGTGAGGAGCCGTCCGCTCCACTGCCAGTCCCCGGCGATCCCGTGCGTGAGGACCAGTCCCGTGGCCAGGGCGGCGAGCACGGCCCAGAACCAGGCCAGCCGCCGCGAGCGCACCCGCTCGGCCCGCTCGAACCGATCGGCGTAGCTCTCGGGGGAGCCGAACTCTTCGCGCGCAGATCGGCCGGACTGCGCGATGTGGTCTCGGGACTCGGCGATGATCTGCGCTACGCGGGCATCGGTCATGTCGTCCCGGCGCCGCAGGGTGGCGGCCAGCTCATCGCACCACACCGCTTGGTCGTCGCCGACGGCCGAACCCGGTTCCCCGGCGGGCCGCGCATCAGGCTGCGGCCACACCTTGCCGACGATCCAGGCGGCGGCCCACCAGGCTCCCCCGAGCACGAGGTGCCAGAGCCCACCGGCTTCGAAGGCGGGGCTATCGCCGAACGTGAGGAAGAGTGTCGCGATGATCAATGCCAGTGCCACGACGGTGCCAGCGGCCAGGCCCACCGCGGAGTGGAAGGAGCGCTCGACCCTGGCCCGGTGGAAGGTCTGGAGAACGGCGAGCGGCGCGGCGCTCAACAGGAGCGGGAACAGCACGTACATCGGGGTGTAGACCTCGGTGCCCCTCTTGTCGAGCAGCGTCAACAGGAACTGGATGCTCGAGATGAGGCCGGCGCCGATCAGCGAGACGATCACTAGGTCGCGCCGGGTGGTCACGTCCGGCGCGGGCCGGACGTTCTCGCCGTTTTCCCACCGTTCTCGCTGGTACTTCGCGGCCCAGTCGGCAGGGGTGCCGAACAGCTCCGCCGGAGCCTCCCCGCTGTCCGCGACGGTGGGCAACAACTCGCGCACGGCTTCGTCGGCCACCTGGCGCGGGACGCCGTCGAGCACCAAGCGCGCGACGGCGAACTGCGCCCAGTCGCCGTCGGTGCTCACGCCACGTGCTGCGGTGAATTGCTGCTGGACCGCTTCCAGTCCGGTGCTCATGAGCGTTCTCCTTCGTGATCGGTGTGTTCGGAGCCCAGCGTCGTGACCAGGTCGGTCCACTGGCCGCGTTCGCGCGCGAGACGCTCACGCCCGGCAGCGGTGAGCGTGTACGCGCGGCGACCTGGCCCGCCATCTCCCTCGTGCCATGACGCCGCGATGGCGCCTGAGGATTCGAGCGTGCCGAGGAGCGGGTAGAGAGATCCGCCTCGCGGGCGGCCCATCCCGCGCCCCTCGAGTCCTGCTGCGATCGCATAGCCGTGGAGCGGGCCGCGCTCCAACGTCGCGAGGATCGCCGTAGGCATGGCGGCCCGGATCCACGCCGCTGGCCACGTTGCAACGCTGTCGTTCATGTATCTAAGTACACTTCATACTTAGATAGATTGTCAAACACCCGGACCGCACGACGACGGCGGAGCGGGCACCACCAGGGCCTTCAGCGCTACGACGGGGGATTCGCCGGCGAAGCCCGTGCGGCTGGCGAGCTGGAGCAAGTCCTCGGGTGGATGCCGTTTCGGATGCCCCAGCAGAGGCGAAGTTCGCCGAGCAGTGGTGCCGAATGTGGCTTCGGCGTTCCAGTGGAGAGTGCCGAGGCCGGGTCCGCGCTGGTCACCGCGGCGTGCGATGTGGGGCTGATGTTGCGGGCCCGGAGCGCGTCTGGCGCGACGTCGAGCGCCAGCTCAAGCCCTCCCCGTGGCATCGTGACGCCACCGCGCCACGTGCGGGCCAGCGGCAGGCACTCGGCGGGTTTCGCTTGGTGCGCCGAGTACTGGGCGCGGCGTCCAGTCTCCAGCAGCTGCTTCAAGTTTGGTTCGCGGCAGTGCTCGCGGCGGAAGGCCGTGATCCCACGCGCCCGCTTCCGTTCGACCACGTCGGCGCGTCGGGAGAATCCATTGAGGAGGCGTCTCACTGTGGGGGCGCTCAGGTGAGGGCTGGCAGGGTGAGGAATCCTGCGAAGCTGCTGGCTTTGCGTTCCCGCCGCGGGGTTAGAAAGCGATAGTTGAACAACCAGGAAAAGCTGCGTTCGACGCGACACCGGTAGCGCCCGAGCCTGGTGCTGGATTCGACGCCCGTGCGGGCGTTGCGGGGCACGATGTTCCCGTTGCGCAGCCAGTGGGCAGGTCATCGTAGACGTAGCCTTTGTCGTCGTGGATTCGCAGTGCGTCCATGTCATGGGTGTTGGCCGCGGAGACCGACACCGATAGAGGCAGCCCGCCCACCTCGGTAGAGATATGCAATTTTGACCGCTTTTTGCCTCGGTCAACGGGCTTCGGTCCGGTGGCGGATCCCCAGTCTCGTCCGATTCCTCACTCTCAGTTCAAACGTCCCCACGCGAGGACGTGGAACGACAGTATGACGCAGCCGCAGATTCGATCTGATGCGGCCCATCATCTGATAATTATTACGATATCTATGTTCCCGTGAAGGCCTCTCCCTCACGGGGTGGACTTAAGTGGCGACGTCGTTTTTCAAAGCGAGATCGGGTGGCAGCGCTCCGTGAAACAACTTACGACGCAGGGTGCTGGGGGTCTGTTTGTAAGGTGTGTCGAGCGGTCCTGTGACCCCCGGTATTCGAGGAAGGCTGATGGGGTGTCATTTTTGGCTGAGGGTTGGTCGTGCGATGGAATCAGTTGGCCGAGATCGGCGCGTGGGTTGCTTATCGCTTTTTTGTGCGAGTGCTGCGGCGATGCTTGCGAACTGGTCGAGGCTGCGGCGGGCTTGGTCGTTGTCGCGGTGTGCGAGCCATGACCATGCGACCCCGTTGAGGGTATCGAGGACGAGTTCGGCGAGCGTGCGTTCGTCTTGAAGGAATGTCAGTCCTGCTTCTGCGCCGAGGCGTTTGATGTATCCCGTCGTCTTGTTCAGGGAGACGTCATGTTCCCATCGCGGCAGGTCCTGGAGTTCGGGATTGTGCAGAGCGAAGCTGCCCAGGTCGAACAGGACCAGCTGGGCCTCAGGGTCGGATTCGATTTGAGACCAGAATGCAAGTAGCAGCGTTCGGATGTTCTCTTGAGGACTGGCCTGCGACGAGATATCCGGCCAGGCTGCGCCGAGGTCAATCTCGATGTCGCTGGCCAAGAGTGCGGCGTAGAGATCTTTTTTGGAGTGAAAACAGTAGTGGAACGCGCCGTGAGACATGTCGGCCTCGGCGCAGATCGCCCGCGTGCTCGCGGCCGCGATGCCGTCGCGCTTCATCACCCGTAGTGCTGCGTCGAGGAGCCGTCGGCGACGCTCGTCGGCGCTGATCTTCTTCCGTGGTGCCGTCACCGTCTCGTGGTCGCTCATGGCCTCATCCTAGTTGCCGTCCCCCCGCTTGAGCATGTGACTCAGACAGACGACTTGGCCAGTTGACCTAGTCGGTTGGCCAAGTTACTCTCGAGTGAGAAAGATTCGGGCTAGGAGACGACATGCGCGCAGGTGAGGGCACGGAAACCGGTTGGCCGATTGCTGGTCGCCGGTGGTGGGCACTGGGCGTCTTGACCGTTCCGGTGCTGTTGATGAGTGTCGATCTGACGGTGTTGTCGCTGGCTGTTCCGCACCTGAGTCAGGATTTGGCGCCGTCGGGCACACAGCTGCTGTGGATCATCGATATCTATGGGGTGTTCCTCGCGGGGTTGCTGATCTTGATGGGCGCTTGGGGGGACCGGATCGGTCGTCGCAGGTTGCTGTTGATCGGTTCGGCGGCCTTCGGGGTGGCTTCGGTTCTGGCTGCGTTCGCGTGGAGCCCGGAAGTGTTGATTCTGGCCAGGGCGTTGTTGGGGGTCGGCGGTGCCACGTTGATGCCGTCCACGCTGTCGTTGATCCGGTCGGTTTTTCAGGACGCGACCGAACGGCGGCGAGCGATCTCGGTGTGGATGGCGGTGTTCGCCGGCGGAGCGGGGCTCGGTCCGGTGATCGGCGGGGTGCTGCTGGAGCACTTTTGGTGGGGCTCGGTGTTCCTGATCAATGTGCCGATCATGATCGTACTGTTGATCATTGGCCCTGTGCTGCTGCCCGAGTCGAAAGATCCGCGGCCTGGCCCGTTCGACGTGCTGTCAGTGATCTTGTTGATCGCGGCGATTCTCGCGGTTATCTTCGGATTCAAGGATGCGGGCAAACAGGGATGGAGCTTTGTTTCGATCGCGTGGATTCTCGGCGGAATTCTGATCGCATGGACGTTCACCTACCGGCAGCGCACGCTCACCCATCCTTTGATCGACATTACGTTGTTCCGGTCATTGCCGTTCACTGTTGCGGTGCTGGCCAACGTGGCGGGCGTGTTCGCGATGACCGGGGTGCTCTACTTCTTCCCGCAGTACGTGCAAGTCGTCCTGCAACGGTCCCCGCTTGAGGCCGGATTGTGGTCGTTGCCTTTGGCTGCGGGCGCGATCCTGGGGTCGCTCGCCGCTCCATCGGTCGCGAGGGCACTGTCCATGGGATGGGTGATCGGCTTCGGTTTGGCCACGGCCGCATGCGGCTATCTGGTGTTGAGCTTCCTGGGCGGGAACGAGGCGATGCTCCTGTCCTTCACAGGCGGCGCGTTCTTGGGCCTAGGAGTCGGCGTGGCCGACACTCTCACCAACGACGTGATCATCGGCACGGCGCCCGCGGACAAAGCCGGCGCCGCAGCCGGTATCAGCGAGACCGCCTATGAGCTCGGCGGTGCGATGGGCACCGCAGTCTTGGGAAGCGTCGGTGCGAGTCTGTACACCGGTACCGTCGCCCAGAATCTCGCAGGAGAGCTCCCCGACGAGGTCGTCGGCCCGGCTTCGGAGACGGTCGGCGCGGCCAGCGGCATCGCCACGACACTACCGCCCGAGTCGGCGGCACCGTTCATGGCGGTCGTGAGCGATGCGTTCGTCGGTGCGATGACACACACCTTCTTCGCCGCAGCAGTCATCGTCGCCCTCGCTGCGCTCGGGGCCGTGCTCGCGCTCCGGAAGCATCGATCCACTACCCAGTCTGACCATTAACAAGGAGATTCTGATGGCCGATCAATCCGGTGCGATCGCGGCGGAATGGATTCCCGGTCCCAAATCGTTGCCTGTGGTGGGCAACTTGTTCGACGTGCTCGGAGGAACGCAAGAGACCACAATCGAATTCGCCGAGGACTATCACGCCCGATTCGGTGGTATCTTCGTCCTCAACGTATTGGGGCAGCGCCAGATCTTCGCTTCCCACCATGAGCTCGTAGCGCAGATGTGCTCGAACCCGCTATGGTCGAAATCGGTGCACGATGCTCTGAAAAAGGTTCGCGACTTCGGTGGCGACGGGCTGTTCACTGCTTACAACGAGGAACCGAACTGGGGCAAAGCTCACCGGCTGTTGATGCCGGCGTTCGGCACTATGGCGATGAGGGACTACTTCCCGCAGATGCTCGACATCGCCGAGCAGATGATGACCCGCTGGGAGCGGTTCGGACCGGACCACGCCATCGACGTTGCCGAAGACATGACCAGGCTGACCCTCGACACGATCGCGCTGTGCGCCTTCGACGTCCGCTTCAACTCCTTCTATTCGGAGAAGCCACATCCTTTCGTGGACGCGATGGTGCGCGCACTGGTCGAAGCTGGCGAACGCACGGAGCGGCTGCCCGGCGTGCAACCCTTCCTCGTCGGCACGAATCGGCAATACCGGGACGATCTGTCCACCATGCGACAGATCACCGAGCGCATCGTCGCCTTGCGGACACGCACACCAAGCGAGGAACGCCCGGACGACCTGCTGGAGCGGATGCTCAGCGCCGCAGACCCACTCACCGGGGAGAAACTTTCGGAAGAGAACATCCAGTACCAGCTGGCGACATTCCTCGTCGCAGGGCATGAGACCACCTCCGGGCTGTTGTCTTTCGCCACGCACGAGCTTTTGGCTCATCCTGATGTGCTCGCCAAAGCACGCGATGTGGTGGATCAAGTACTCGGGGACAGGACTCCCCGATTCGACGACCTCGCCCGCCTCGGCTACATCGGCCAGGTTCTGCGCGAGACGCTGCGGTTGCATCCCACCGCACCCGCCTTCGCTCTTACGCCGAGTGAACCCACGACCCTCGGCGGATACGAGATCGGCCCGGACGACAGCGTGATGGTCATGCTCCCCGTGCTGCACAGGGATCCCGCGGTGTGGCCAGAACCAGACCGGTTCGATCCGGATCGCTTCGCCCCGGACCGGATGAACGAGATCCCCGAGTACGCGTGGATGCCCTTCGGGCACGGTGCCAGGGCCTGCATCGGTCGTCCCTTCGCGCTGCAGGAGGCGACGCTCGTGCTCGCGATGGTTCTCCAGCGCTTCGACATCACTCTCGTCGACCCAGGCTACGAGCTTGCAATCAGCGAGTCGCTGACCATCAAACCCAAGGACCTCGCCGTCCGAGCCAAGGCCCGGACGAGCCGTTCCCGAGCCCAGGCTGAGACCGCCTCCACTGCCCGAACAGCACGACCAGTGTCGCCGACGCGCGCCGCGGACGGACCACCGCCGCACGGCACCCCTATGCAGATCCTCTATGGCTCCAACGGCGGCAGCGGTGAACGCCTGGCCCGCACCATCGCCGCCGACGGGGCCGCTCGTGGCTGGAACACCGCCGTCGCGGCGTTGGACGACTACGGAAAACCACTTCCGGTCGACGGGCCGGTCGTGATCGTGACCTCGTCCTACAATGGCAACCCGCCCGACAACGCGGTGACGTTCGTCGACTGGCTCACTCAAGCATCGCCGGATCTGTCCAACGTGGACTACCTCGTGCTCGGCTGCGGCAGCCTCGATTGGGCTCCCACCTATCAACGGGTGCCTGCCTTGATCGACGAGGCGATGAGCGCCGCCGGCGCCACCAGGGTTCGCGAACGTGGTGCCATCGACGCACGCACAGACTTCTTCGGCGATTGGGAACGCTGGTACCAGCCGCTGTGGGCAGAACTTGCCACGCACTACGGGATCGACGACACCCAGCCGACCGGGCCGCGCTACCGAATCACGGTCTCCGACCAGCCCGATGCGGACCGTGACGCCGCCACGGCGGTGGTACTGGAAAATCGCGAACTCACCCGCGGTCCCGCCGAAAAATCGAAGAGACACCTCGAACTGCGCTTGCCGGAAGGGACCTCCTACCGCACCGGAGACTACCTTTCCGTGCTGCCCCAGAATCATCCGAGCCTGGTCGCACGCATGATCGCCAGACTCGCCGTCGGCGCCGACCAGATCGTGACCGTCGTCTCCGATGCGCCCAGCGGCAGGATCCCCGTCGACCTGCCCACGAGGGTAGACGATCTGCTCACCCGCCATGTCGACCTTTCCGCGCCGGCCTCGCCAGGCGTCGTCACGGCCCTGGCCCAAAGCACGAAATGCCCCCCCGAACACGACGAACTCGACAAACTCGCCGGATCGGAATACGCGGATGTGGTCAGGGCACGACGGTTGTCCCTGCTGGATCTGCTGGAAATGTTCCCGTCCTGTCAGGTCGATCTGGCGTGGGTTCTGGAGAGGCTGACTGAGCCGCGCGTGCGTCAATACTCGATCTCTTCGGCTGCCGAAGTGCAGGCCGACGTCGCGCTCACCGTGTCCGTCGTCGAAACCCCGGCACTCTCGGGCACCGGTACCTACCGGGGAGCCGCCTCCAGCTATCTGCAGCGGGCACTGCCCGGCGATCAGATCACCGTGGCCCTCGCCCAACCGCAGGAGTCCTTCCGCCCGCCGTCGGACAACTCGGTACCGATCATCATGATTGCTTCTGGATCGGGGATCGCGCCGTTCCGGGCGTTCATCCAGGCCCGACACGCCCGTGCAGAACGGGGCGAAGCACAGGGCGAGAACGTGCTGTTCTTCGGCTGCCGACACCCCGAACACGACGACCTCTACGTGGACGAGTTCGCCCCGCACGAAGCGGCCGGGACCCTACGGACGTACCGGGCCTACTCGCAGCGTCCCGACGACCACGTTCGCTACGTCCAGCACCGGCTTTGGGCCCAGCGCGACACCGTGCTCGATCTCGTGGAACGCGGTGCCCACGTCTACGTGTGCGGCGATGCCACTGGCATGGGGCCCGCCGTCGAGGACACCCTCATCCGAATCGGCCATCGTGAACACGGCTCCGACTGGATCGCCCGGCTGGCGGCCGACGGGCGTTACGCGACCGACCTCTTCTAACGGACCGCGCAGGCCAGCGCTGTGCGGCACGCACACCGAGATGTATCTTTACCGTAATATAACGTGGATAATATTTCGTGTGGGTGTGCGGACCCAGGAGGGCGGGTAGCAGCTGAGCCCGCCGAATCCGCCCGGATCACGGCTGATGCCCCCGAGCGGGGACTGGCGGTCGGCGTCGATGAGAAAAGAGCTCATATGTCAGATCAATGTCCACGGTGGACGAACCGATGCGGTCACTGAGCCGCTCCTCGTCCGGGATCGGCTTCGGCGTCGGTGCCGCACTGATTACGGGGGCTTCGCTGGGAAACCTAGGGGCCAACTTGATGCCGGTGCTGTTACCGGGCGTGGCGAACAGGTTCCACCTCTCGAACGCCTCGGCGGGCATGGTCGCCACGCTGCAGCTGCTGGCAACGGCGCTGGCCGCCCTGATCGTGGCGCCACGGGCGGCCCGGTCTGGGCGGCCGCGCGTCGCCACGTTGGGGCTCGCCGCCACGGTTGCCGGCTTCGTGGCCGCCGCCGCTGCGCCGGATCTTGCGGTGCTGGCCCTGGGAAACATTGTGGCCGGGGTGGGGCTCGGCATTGGCTACGCCGCCGCCATGGCCGCGATCACTGCTACACGTGACACCGACCGGGCCTCAGTTGTTGCCGTCGTAGGCGGCACGATCGTGATCGCGGTCCTTGTCATCGCGTTACCCGAGGCGAACGCCGCGTGGGGTGGTGCGGCCGGCTTCGCGGTTTTAGCAGCGTGCTGCCTACCGGCTTTCTGGCTGGTGCGCGCTCTTCCCGACAGTGTTGAACCCGATCGGGCAACTGGATCGGCTGTCTCGGTGCCCGTCGTGTTCCTGCTTGCGGTCGCACTGTTGGGGGCGGCGGATCAAGGGGCCTGGTCCTACAGTGCCGTGCTGGGCGAACGCTACGCTGGGATGTCTACCGACGCGGTCTCGGTGGTACTGGCGATCGCATCGATCACATCATTGGCCGGAGTCGGCCTGAGCGCGATGGCGGCCGGCAAGTTCGGACGTTTGCCCACCATCGCCGTTCTCACTGCCGTGGAGGGGGGTGCCAAGTTAGTGATCGCCGCCGACCCCTCGCCCCTGAGCTACGGCGGTGCTGCGATCGTGTGGCAGGTTTGCTTCATGGGCCTGCTCGTCCAAGTCCTCGCCGTGGCGGCGGCCGCAGACCCCAGCGGCCGCTGGGTTGCGGCCGCCAGTGGTGCACTGGCGATCGGCACAGGACTAGGGCCCGCCCCCGCGGGCTGGCTCCTCGACTCATTCGGCGCACCGACGTTCGGGCTAGTCCTCGCCCTCGCAACCGGTGTCGCAGCAGTGCCTCTTTTGCGTGCCATACGTCCCATCTGCCAGTAAATGGCAGCAGGCGGGCTAAATAAAGCGGTGCGGGGGGGGGGGGGGGGGGGGGGGGACGGGATGGCCGCGCCCCCCCGGACGCCGCATGGGCGCGGGGTTGGGGGGGGTGGGATTAATTGGGGGGTGGGGTGGGAGCGGGAGGGGGGGGG
>NZ_JAIUKB010000054.1:0-20341 GCF_020176785.1 Saccharopolyspora sp. 6V
CCCCCTCAATTAGAACTCTCCGCCCGGGTAGTAATACTCCCTGCGCGCTGGCGTTCGGCCCGCCCCCCCCCCCCCCCCCCCCCCCCCCCCCCCGCGAATCGCTGGGACGACTGTTCAGGGGTGGAAGTGCTTCCGTGGCTCGTCTAGCAACTCGGTGGCCAGCTCGGCGAACATGCCGGTGATCGGACGAAGCTGGTCCCGGTCCACCTTGTCGAGCGTGTCGCACTCGTCGTAGAGGTAGATCGGCGCCGAGATGAAACTGATGACCGGAATTCCCGCCTGGTAATGAAAATCGGCATCAGTGGGCATTTCCGCGGTGGGGAGGAACGAGGTCGGAAGGAGCATGATCCGGTCGAGTGGACTCGTTAGTTTCACGAGCAAGTCTTCGACTTTCTGTCCGGTTCGGTGCAGCACCAGCCGGAGTTCTGATTCGTCGCCTGTCACCAATTCGCCATCGACAACACGGCCAGACCGTGCGATGTGCTCGATGGCGATATCGATAAGGATCTCTCGACCGTCTTCTGGGTGGTCGACGTACTTATCAACGAACGCCTGATGTGCTTCGTATCCGGTGAAATGGGTATCCATGCTGGCGAAAATGAGGGTACGGGCGCGGTCCTGTATGGGGATGGATGCGAAGTACTCCGCCAGGGCGATCACGACCGCAGTCCCGCTCGCGTCTTCGACCGCTCCGGACCACACTGAATCGTGGTGCGAGTGGATCAAAATGGATTCGGAGCTACGTCCGGGCAGGACCGCCACCGGACTGTATCCGGTTGCCGGCTCGCGGCGGCCGTGCAACGACAGCGTAGCCTCAACGACGGGGGTAGCACGTAGACGGGCCCGGACCTCGTTCGCTTGCCTGCGAGTGATCCACATTCCTGGAATAGGTATATCACCGATATCCTCGTTGATATACCTGTTGGAATCGAAGTAGTCGGCCAGTACGGCGATAAATCCAACGGCCCCGGACTGTACGAGACGAGGAATGATGTCGGGCAGTGACGTATGGTAGGGGTCGATGAGCTTCCCTTCGGGCAACGTGCCATCAGGGAACGAGGTGGAGATTTCATGGCCCGCTTCCGCAGCGACGTCGGAGCCGATGAAATGTACATCAAAAATGACGATCGCACCTGTTAATTCTTCGGCGGTTGGCGAGCTGTCGAGATCAACGAGCCGCGCAGTGTAGCCATCGCTGCCGGTGGAGAACTCCGCAATGTCGTTCTCGCCTATGAACGAGTGTGTGACCGGGAAGCACGGTACGTCTGCGCCGCCGACGGTCAATCCCCAGTGATCTGCCTCCCAGCGGGTGGAGTGGCACTCATCGATGCGAACGTCGGTGATGCCGAGCGCGCGGAAAGTATCGGCAACATAGTAGGCCGAGGATTTTCCTTCGGGGGTGCCGGTTCGTCGTGGCCCGATCGAAACCAGATCGTGGATGGTGTTGAAAATCTTATCAGTGCTGGGAAGCAGCTCAGGTTTGAACGTGTTGGTCACTTGAATTCCTCTTTTTCTGTCGTGTTACCCAACAGGCGTGCGGCGAGGTGTTCGCCGACTCGGACGGCGCCATCGACGTGCAGGAAACCGTGCCCGGCTGTGTCGCTGCTGCCGAACTCAAGGGGCCCCGCCGGCTTGAGCAGGGCTGCTCCGTAGCGGGTCAGGCCTCCCAGGTCGAACGTGCTCCCGTAGGCGCCGCCGGTCAGCTCCTGGTGCTGCCAGTCGGATTCCACGTAGAGCAGTGGGTCACGGGCTAGATCACCGAAGTAAGCCGCCAGCGAGTCGAGAATCCGCTCGCGACGTGCCCTGCCGCTGAGGCGGCTCACCTCATCGGCGTTCACATCGGAGACGAACCCGACAAGGAACCCGCGCTGATCGTCGGCCGGAGCGTTGTCGTAGACCTCGTGCACCACCTGATACGGGCTGAATCCGGTGCCGCTGAGCCCTTCTTCGCGCCAAAACGGGTTCGGATACGCTGCTTGCACCTTGATCACAAGACCGAATGACTGATGCTCCATGGCCATCCTGCGCTCAGTCGGCAGCGCCGGCGAGAAACGGACCCGACGAAGCACTGGCGGCGGCACGGCCAGTGCGACCTGACATGCCCGGACCGTCTCATCCGCGGTGTGCACAGTGGCGCCGTGGTCATCCCACACAATCCGGGTGACCTCGACGCCCAGCCTTACTCGTTGTCCGAGCCGCTCGGCGAGTACGAGGGGGACCGACTGCAGGCCGCCCTTGACGCGCCGGTCAAGGATGACATCGGCGTCGAGCAGATTGCTGAACGAGCCTGCGCTCGCCGACATCTGGAGAGCCTGCAGCACGGAAAACGCGTGCGGCGGTTTGGTCAGCATCGCGGGTCCGATGTAGAGCGCGATGTTCTCGCACGCCTCACGATCGTCGCACTGCTGCTCAAGCCACGTACCGAAGGAGACCCGGTCCAACCGTCGTGCATCGGGATGCGTCCAGGGCCGCTGGGGATCGATTTGAGCAGCGAGTGCGTCGAGAGTCGCGGTCAGTGTCTGGATTCCGGCCGCAGTCCGCCCCCGCACCGGGAGCTCGTCGTCGAAGCGATGTGATCTTCCACTGCGGTCCAGGTAGAGAGAGTGCCCGGCCCGATGGCGAGTAAAGGTCTGCAGCCCGAGTTCGTCGAGCAGCGCCAGTAGTGCGGTCTGGTCGGGGGCGATCCACTGACCGCCCATCTCGAAGTCCGCCCCGTCATCGTCACCGTATCGCTCGGTGAGCAGCCGACCTCCGACCCGTTCACGGGCTTCCAAGACCACCACGTCACGTCCTGCCTCAGCCAAGCGCCACGCGGCGGTCAGGCCGGTCACCCCGGCACCGACCACCACCACGTCGTGTCCTGCATCCCGGGAAGTGCTGGTGAAACTCACGATTCGCCTCTCCATCGATCGAGAACGTCGAGCACTGCAACGGGGCGTGATTCCCGGGCTGGTGCCATGATGGCCTGGTCATCACCGGAGTGTTCGGCCCCGGCATACGACATTTCTGACAGGGGCCCGCCGAAATGGTTCTCGCCGACGAGGACGACCTCGTCGGTGATCTCGGTTCCCGAGACGTGGCTGGCACGTTTTGGTTTCGTTGCAGGACCTGATCCGGACGCCACACCTCGGTTTGACCCGTCAATAATTCTCAGGGGCTGGTGGGGGTACAGGCCGAGCGGAACGTGCGCAGTCGTCGATGACCATCGCACTATGAGTCGAACCCCAGCCCCAGACGATCGAGCAATCGCAGCCACACGTTGCGCCGTCCTGTACGGTCCTCGCGTTCCAATGACCAGCGAGTGATCCGGATGCCGAGCCAGGTGATCGGTTCGGGCGGGAACGGCATCGGTTTTTCCCGAACCATGCGCAGGCGGGTGCGTTCGGTATCGAGGCCGGCAAGCTGATCCAGCATGACGTCGGCGGCGAACCGCGAGGCACCCACGCCGAGTCCGGTGAACCCCGTTGCATAGGCAGTTCGGCCCCGGTGAGCGCGGCCGAAGAAAGCAGCGAAGCGAGTGGAAGTGTCGATGACCCCTGCCCAGCGATGGGTGAATCGAATTCCCTCAAGCTGAGGGAACGTATCGGCGAAGTGCTGCGCGAGCTTCTCGAAAGTGGTTCGCCGATCCTGAAGTTCGCTGCGGATGAACCTGCCGAAGTGATAGACGGCATCATAACCGCCCCAGAGAACCCGGCGGTCCGGTGTGATCCGGTAGTAGTGGAACTGGTTACCGGAGTCGGTCACACCGATGGCGGGGTCCCAGTTCAAAGAACGAAGCTGCTCGTCGGTGAGGGGCTCGGTCGCAAGGACGTAGTCGTAGACGGGGACGACCGACCAACGCGGCCGATTCAGCGGTCCGGGGAAGACGTTCGTCGCCAACACGACGTTCGCGGCGTGCACGGTACCGCCGGCGGTCGTAGCCCGGACCCGACCGCCTTTGTACCGCAGCGAGTCGAGTCGGGTGTGTTCATAGATCCGCACACCGTGCGCCTCAGCGGTGTCGGCCAACCCCCACGCCAATCGTGCCGGATCGACGACGGCGCAGTCGTCGCGGCTGTACCTCCCGGCAAGGTAGGTCGGTGAATCGACGATGGACCGGGTGGCAGTGGCATCGAGGAAACCTTCGCGGTCCGGGCGCAGCCGCAAGACCTCGTGCGAACGAGTGGCCACGGACAGCGAGCCCCCGCGGCGGAACCCGCAGGCGATGCCGTAGCGGCCGACGGTCTGCTCGATGTCGTCGAGGTTGCGCATGCCGATCTCGTCGAGCCGGTCGTACTCTTCGGGCCAGCGGGCGCGCCCGTTGTGCTCGCCGTGAGTGATGCTCGCCTCGCACAGCCCGCCGTTTCTGCCGGTGGCGTGTTCGGCAATGCGGTCGCCTTCAATGAGCACGACCCGGCGCCCCGGGTCGCGTTCGACAGCTCGAAGCGCAGTCCACAGGCCGGTGAAGCCCCCGCCGACCACAAGCAGATCGACTTCGATGTCGTCGGTGAGCGGAAGCCGCGGCGCGGGACGGTCGGGAGTGTCCAGCCACAGGGGGCGAAGTTTGGACCCTTCGAGCGGGTCAGGCCCCCACCCGCGCTCACGCGGCAGGCGCGGTCTGCTGATGCTCGGATCGCTCATCACTTCTCCCCGCTCGGCCGATGGCTCTCATCGGGACAGGTGGTCATGCATGCCTCCCGGCTGATCCCGTCCGGCCGGTCCGGTCGGGCGTGTCCGACGATAGCAGGAAGTATCCGTTGCGTTATACAACGTGTGTCGCACATAATCGGCATGATCTGTTGGGCTACCGGGTGTTCACCGCGGTCCGGGACGGGATGGAGCAGGCATGTCGGATGAGCTGTACTGGAAGACCGCCATGGAGATCGGGGAGCTCTACCGGCGTCGTGAGGTCTCGCCAGTCGAAGTGGTGGACGCCATACTGGATCGGATGGATCATGTCGACCCGCTGCTCAATGTCATTGTCACGAGGGCTGGCGACGAAGCACGGGCGCAGGCCCACAAGGCCGAACGTCGGCTGCGATCCGGTGAGCACCTCCCGCCGCTGTTCGGGATTCCGGTCACCGTGAAGGACCTCGTCGAGACCGCGGGGGTGCGCACCACCTATGGCTGTACGGCTTTCGCCGAATTCGTCCCGGACGACGATGCGATCGGCTGGGCACGACTCAAGCAGCAGGGCGCCATCCTGCTCGGGAAAACCACCACACCCGAATTCGGGCTACTCGGAGTGACCGAGAGCAAGCTGACGGGATCGACGAGCACGCCATGGCGGCCCGGGTATACCGCCGGCGGATCCAGCGGGGGTGCCGCCGCGGCTGTCGCCTCCGGGGTAGGGCCGGTGGCCTGGGGCACGGATGGCGGTGGCTCGATCCGAGTACCCGCTTCGCTATGTGGCGCGGTGGGAATCAAGCCGTCGATCGGACGGATCCCCACCGTCGACAACACCGACGGTGACGCGACAGAGGGGCCGATCGCGCGGACCGTGCTCGATGCGGCGCTGGTGTTCGAAGCGACCCACGGGCACCACCCCGCCGACCGCTTCTCGATACCGCGAGATACGCGCAGTTACGTCGAGGCGGCATGCACACCAGGCGATCTGACCGGCATCCGTGTCGCAGCCTGCTCCGATCTGGGACAGAGCGTCCTCGACCCTGAGGTGCGGGCGGCATTCATTCAGGCGCTGGAGGACATGCGCTCGGACGGTGCCGTGGTCGAGGAGGTGAGCGTGACACTGCCTGACACGGCTCAGTTTTTCGAACGTATCAACGGATTTGACTACCTGGAACTCGTCGAGCAGATGCATGCCAACGGCGTCGAACTATGGCCGATGTGCCACGACCTCGCTCGACGTGCCGAGGGTGTCACCGGCAAAGAGGTCAACTGGGCTTTCCGTGAAGGAAAGACCGAAATCTACAACGCCTTCGCCACGGCCATGGCCGGAGCGGACGTGCTCGTCACCCCCACGACCCCGGTGTCGGCCTTCCCCCACGGTGGCGATCGCGGCCCGATCCGCCTCGTCGACGGCCAGGAAGTCCCTCCACTGGGCATCCTGATCCATTCGATGACCGAGCCGCCCAGCCATGCCGGCTTGCCAGCGCTGAACCTGCCCTGTGGCTTCGACTCAGAAGGCTTACCGATCGGCCTGCAGTTCGTCGGCCACCTGTGGGCTGACGCCGATGTCATCTCCATCGCCGCACGGTACGAGCGCATCACGACCTGGCACGCTCGCCGCCCCGCACTGTGAGAAAGCACTTGTAAGCCGCTGCGGGCGGCCGTACCCCTCGCCGCGAAGTAGTGCCGCCGCTCGGGCCGATCGCCTGAACCAAAAGATGAGTGGGCCGACTCAGCGGTGACGAGTCGGCGGACCCGGCGGTCTCGTCTATGATCGCGTCGTTGTACAACGATGTGACCGATAGAAGCGGGGGCGGCGCAGTGCCGATTCATGTCGACCATGAGCAGCGGCGACAGGAGATCGTGGCCGCGGCGACCGCGGTGCTGGGAGAATCCGGGTTCGCCAAGTTCACGCTCCGCGCTGTCAGCGACCGACTCGGAGGTTCGGTCACAATGGTCACCCACTACTTCCCGAACCGGGAGGCGTTGCTGACACGAATGCTTCAGGAAACCCTGGACGAGGCGCAATCCATGCAAGAGGAACTCGCCTCGATCGAAGACCCACATGACCGCATCGAGGCAGTAGTCCGATACTTCCTGCCGATCGACGAGGAGGCGATGGCCGTCGAGCGCGCCCGTGTGGCGCTGGTAAGCCACCGCAATGTGGAACCGGCCGTCGCACGACACCTCGACCGCATCGAACCCGGTATGCGCGACCTGATCAAGAATGCGGTACAAAGCTTGATCTCGCCCGAGGAGCTCGACGCGACAGTAGACCTCATCCGACTATGGACCAGCGGCGTCGTGCTGTCGGCAATCGAACACCCAGAGTTGTGGACCGCCGAAAGGCAAATCGAAGCAATGCGCCACTTCATGCGGCTACTCAACCTGCCGGTGAAGGTGTCTTGGCGGTGATGGTGTTCAGGGCGTGTCTCGTTTGGATCTTGACCCGCCATCCGGGGTGATCGTCCGTTGTGGTTGATGCGTTGTCGCGGCGGTTGGTTCCTGACGAGTTGTGGGAGCTGGTCGAGCCGTTGATTCCCGAGGTCAGGGAGCGTCCGCAGGGTGGCGGCAGGGCGCCGGCGGATGCTCGGATGGTGTTCACGGCGACCGTGTATGTGCTCACTAGTGGGTGTGCGTGGCCGTGGCTGCCACCGTCGTTCGGGGTCACGGTCCCGACCGCGCACCGGTGGTTCGTGCGCTGGACCGAGGAAGGGCTGTGGGCGCGGATCCATCACGCGGTGCTGGACGAATTAGGTGGCCAGGGCTTGATCGACTGGCCCCGAGCGGTAGTGGACGCCGCCCACGTGCGCGCCAAAAAAAGGGGACCTATGACCGGCCCAAGCCCGGTCGACCGCGGCAAACCCGGTTCGAAACTGCATGTGCTCTCCGATGCCACCGGGATCTCTGCGGGCAACACCGCTGATGGCGAGGCGATGATCCCACTGGTCAACGCGATCCCGCCGATCCGCTCCCGACGCGGGCCGCGACGCCGCAAGCCCGCCAAGCTGCATGGCGACAAGGCCTACAACAGCCGCGAACGTCGCCGATGGTCGCGGGACAAGGGAATCCGACCCCGGCTGGCACGCAAGGACATCGAGTCCAAGGAACGTCTCGGCCGCCACCGGTGGGTCATCGAACGCTCCATGGCCTGGTTCACCGGCTACCGCCGACTGACCCTGCGCTACGAACGCCGCGCCGACACCTTCAAAGCCTTCCATGCCCTGGCCGCAGCCCTCGTCTGCTTCAAACGACTCCAAAACACCAAGTGAGACACGCTCTTAGTGGTCGTGTGGCCCTTTTCTTTACCTGTTGTGGGGGTGTTGGAGTTGTTCGGCGAGGAGGAGGGTGTCGGGGTGGGGTGTGGTGTCGATGTCGGCGAGTGTGCTGTGGAGCAGGGTGAGTGTGCGGGCGATGTCGTCGGTGTGGTCGAGGGTGTGTTGCAGGCGCATGATGTCGCGGTAGAGCGGCTCGTGGAATGGAGCGAGGTCTCGGGCGTGTTCGAGTATTCCCAGGGCGCGGTGCGGGTCGCGTGGGGCGAGTGCGCGGGTGTGTGCGGTGATGGTGTCGAGGTAGGTGCGGCGGGCGTGTTCGCGGACGGGTTCGATCCAGGTGGTGTCGATGCCGTCGGCGAGGTCGCCTTGGTAGACGGCGATGATGGTCTCGTGGGCTTCGGCACGCTGGGTGTCGGTGGTCGCGGTGCGGCGGGTGGTCACGGCGGTGGTGAAGTCGTGGTAGTCGGTGGTGGCCAGGATGGTGTTGAGGCGGTAGTGGCCGTGGCGGGCGTGCACGAGTTCGCCGAGGTCGTGATCGAGGCGGGTCAGGATTCTGCGCAGCCGGGACAGGGTGGTGTTGAGCGCGTTGCTGCCCGGAACGGCTTCGCCCCACAACGCTTCCAGGATTTCGTCCCGCCCGGCACCGCCGGGGTTCAGGGCGAGGTAGACGAGCACGTCCCGCATCCGGGGCTGCAACCCGACCTCACGAGGACCCGATTGCTGGCCGGGCTGGTGCCAGTGCAGGCGGGGCTGGCCGAACACGGTCACCCGCAACCTCGCTGACTGTTCCGCCGGGGCCTCGGGCTCGGCGTGCGGTGCACGCGGCGCAGCGGGCGTGGTGGAGGGCGGACTCTCGGGCTCGGCCTCGTGTTCGTCAGGACCGGGGCTCGGCGAGACGGTCATGAGGGCGGGCGGGCGTGCCGTTCGGGTGGTCTCCTGCGCGCGGGAGTCGTCGCCGCGGTGGGCGGAGACGCTGGGGCCGGCGGCCTCGCCGGGATACTCATCGGCGAGGTCGTCATCGCTGGAGGTATCGGGCTCAAGGCGAGTGCGGTGCACGGCGACCGGGAGTGGATACACGGTAGGAAGTGGGCTGCCTGCGGTCTTGGGGATGTGGCGTAGGCGGAACCGATACCGCATCACCACGGCGGCGCCCACGAGCCCGGCTGTGGACAGGACCGCGATCACTCCCGGCGACGGCGGCCCGCTCGGTGAACGGGCCGGGGGTGTGCGATCAGGTTGGGAGGGCGGTGTCACCGGGGCCTTCGGCGCAGGCCCTGGACGAGGCTGGATCGGCTCGTTCTCTCCGGCAGGTGGTTTCGGAGGCTGCGTAGCCGGGTGGGTGGTGTTGGTAAGTGGGAGGGCGAGCCGCCATCCGGGCATGAGGACATGCGGGTAGCGCAGCGTGCGGTTCGACGCTTGAGTGCGCCCCTGGTAGAGGTCGAAGATCTCCTGCCATCGATCGGGGTCGCCGAGGTGGTGTTGGGCGAGGCCGGTGAGGGTGTCGTCGTTGCCGACGGTGACCCACCGGACATCGTCCGGGAGTGGCGGGGGTTCGGTGCGCACGGCGTCGTCGGGCATCCGCAGCCACTGCCCGGCCGGCAGGTATCGGGGTTCGGGTGAGAGGTAGGGGTTGAGGTGGGTGATCTCGGTCCACCGATTCCCGTCGCCGAGGTGAATTTGGGCGAGGAGCCAGAGGCTGTCGCCGCGGTGAACGAACACCGCGGGTCCGGCGGGGCCGGAGACGGACGGGCCGGGGGCGTGGTGCCCGTCCGTCTCCGGTGCGGCCGACGGCACTTCGGGGTTGTGCTGTGGGCCGCCGGGGTGGCGGGGCGCGTTGGCCGCCACCGGGTTCGAAGGCAGTGCACTGGCGAGACTGGGGGTGGCGGTGCCGAGCAGGACGGTGCCGGTGACCAAGGCTGTGATCCACCCGCGTGTCCCGTCGGGTCCGTGTTCGCGGAGCTGCCTGGTCCCGTAGCGGAGCAGGAGGTAGGTGTCTTCGGTGATCCAGCAGATCGTCACGCCCCAGAGGGCCCACATGAACAGCAGGCACCCGCCGACCACGAAGCCGTCCACGCCGAGGGTGAGGCGGATCTCGTGATAGCTGTCCACCGTCCAGGCCCGGAAGTGTGCGGACTCGAATTCACCGAGGAACCCAGTGTGCAGCGGTGGCCAGGTGAGTTCGGGCCAGTCGGACCACTGGGTACCCAGCACGAGCAGCGCGGGCAGGACCGTGAGCAGGAACAGCAGCCCGAGCAGAATCGGGAGCCGTCGCAGGAACGCGAGTAGCAGGATCATGGGGCGAGCCCGGAGTTGCTGGTGCCGACACCGAGCTGCGCCTCGGCGTGCCCGGTGACGTGGTGGATCGGGTCGAGCAGGCCGATGACGGCGGGTTCGGTATGGGTCACGGTGACGCGCACGGTGCGCTGCCCGTCGAGGGTGACCTCGCCGCGGTGCCCGCTTGCCGCCAGCGCGTCTTGGGCGGCCGAGCGTGCAGTCGCGGTGTCGAGGGTGATCTGGGGTGTGCGGGTGTCGAGGGCGGTGAGGGCGGCGCGGGCGGCTTCGGCTGCGACGGCGTCGGCTCGGGCCAGCGCCCGCATCCGGTCGGCCCCGTCCACGACGAGTGCGAGCACGAGCAGGAGGGCGGGCAGCAGGACCGCGACCAGCACGCTCACCGAACCCCGATCCGGGTGGTGGTCGTGGGGTGTCATGTGCGTCCCCGGAACGGGTCGAGTGGGCTGGTGAACTCCGTGTGCAGTGGGATGCTGCCGGGCATGGCGGGCAGGGCGAGGTCGGCGAGTGCCACGGTGCAGGAGGCCCGTACTGCGACGCTGCCGGTGCGGCCGAGCGGTACGTCGAAGCCGCTGGTGTCCACGGCGAGGGCCTGCTGTCCGCAGTGTAGGCCTTCCTGCGCCAGGGTGTCGCGGGCCGTGGTGCTGGCTGCGGCGTGTGCTGCGGGTGCGGTGCGGGCCAGCGAAGCCGCGCGGGCGGCGGCGGTAGTGGCGGTGTCCAGGGCGGCGTGGGCGCCCACGATCCGCCCGCCCGCGATCACCACGGCCAACACCACCAGCACCACTGGGGTGAGCACGGCGAGCTCCACGCTCGCCGAACCCTCCTCCGAGAACGTGTTCCACGGGCGCTTCATGATCTGCCTCCCGGCGTCGTGAACCTCTCCCGTTCGGCCGTCGCCGTGCGGGTGACGCGGAACTCGAGGCCGGGGATGGGCAGCACGCGCGGCGCGGTCGCCGACACCCGCACCATCACCGCCTCAGCTGCGGTTTCCACGCTCGTGGTGGGGTCGGTGGCGGCGTTCGGCGCGCGGGTGAGGAAGTCGGCGGCGGCGTGTTCTCCGGCGCCTGGGGTGGCGTTGTAGGTGCGGGCGGCGTGCAGGCCGGTGGCGGCGGCGTGCTGGCACAGGCTGCGGGTATGCCACCACAACCCGGCCTGCACGACCGAGACCAGCAGCACCAGCGCCAGCCCGACCAGCACCGCGGTTTCCACGGTCTCCGAACCCCGATCCGAGTAGATGAGTCTGGTGTGGACAGACATGGGAGAGGGTCCTTCGGCTAGTGGATTTGGCCTTGGTACTTGTTGACCACGGCGGTGATCGCGGCGCCGAGCCCGACCGCGACGGCCAGGCCGATCGCGGTCAACACGGCCTTCTCGGTGGTCTCGGAACCGGTGTCGTCGAACCGGATTCGGCGGACACGGGAGGCGAGCTGGTCGAGGACGTCGGTCGTGGCGAGCACGAGCGTGAGCACCCAGTACTGAAGCGCGTCGAGGCTGCGGTGCAGGGCGTGGCGGGTTGTGGTGTGCATGAGCGGTTCCTTCCGATCAGGTGGTGAGGAGCTGGGCGAGGGTCGGGTAGAGCACGAGGCCGAGGATGGCCAGCATCAGCAGCGAGGTCGGCAGAGTGAGGCGTTCGCTGCGGGAGTGGGCGTCGGCGGTGTCGGCGGCGAGCGCGGCATGGCGAAGCGAGGCGGCTTTGGTGTGCAGGCTGGTGGCGATGGCCGCACCGTCGGCGGCGGTGTCGGCCAGGTCGGCGACCTCGGCGAGCTCCGAGAGCCGAAGCCGGTCGCCGAGGTCGCGCAGCGCGTCCCAGGGGGTGTGGCCGAGCCGGTGCGCTTGCGCGACGGTGGCCCGGATGCGCAGGAACAGCGGGTGCTCGGTGAGCTCGGCGGCCTCGCGCAGCGCGGGTGTGGCGGCGCGGCCGGCGTTGCGTTCTTGGGCGACGAGGTCGAGGTAGACCGCGAGCACACGGCGGTAGTCCTCGCGGCGCCGTGCGGCGGCGTCGCGGAGCTGGAAGTAGGGGAGCATGCCGCCGAGCCCGGCCCCTCCCACGACGCCGAGAATCACGGCGGGCGTGGGCGGCACACCGGTGATGCTTGCGAGCAGGCCGATCCCGGCTCCGGTCGTGGTGCCGAGCGCCGTCCCGCGCACGCGCTGGGCCAGGTACTGCTGTGGGGTTCGTTCCAGCAGGTCGAGGTCGGTGGTGGGGAGCCCGAGCCAGGGATGCCGGGCTCGGGCCGCCCGGCTCGCGAGGCGGGCGGTGAGCAGGCGGGGGTCGCTGGTTTCGGCGGTGCGGGTGGTGATCTGGTCGAGTGCGGCGTCCAGGCGTAGCGGTGCTGTGGGCAGCATCGCGGCGAATGCCAGGGCCAGTCCGGTGCCGAGGGTGAGTCCGAGCAGCAGGGCGAGGGGCATCATCGGGCCTCCCCGGTGGTGAGGTAGCGGCGTGGTGGGGGTGGGGTGGTGAGCCGGTGCATCCACACCAGCGCGCCCGCCCCGAAGACCGCGATCCCCGCGAGTACGAGCTGGCCGGTGCCGGTGGAGAACGGTGCGAGGTAGGGCCCGGCGAAGATCAGTAGCCCGGCGAGCGTGGTCAGGGTGATGCCGATCAGGGAGCGCACCGTGGTACGGGGTTTGGCCCGGTCGGCTTCGACGTCCCGGCGGGCGGCGATCTCGCGTGCCTGGGCGTCGGCCTGGCAGTGCAGGAGTTCGGCGAGGCCGCGTCCGCCGGTGCGCAGCCGCAGCAGCAGGGCGAGCACGATCGCGTCGGCCGCGGGATCGGCGAGCTCGTCGGCGAAGGCCCGCAACGCGGCTTCCATGCCGTGTGTGCGGGACCGTTGTGCGAGCCGTCCGACCGGTTCCACCAGCGGTTCTGGTGCGGTGGTTGCGGAGCGGGTGATCGCCTGGGCGAGTCCTCCGGCCCCGGAGGCGAGCAGGTCGGCGACACGCCGGGTCCAGGTCACCAGCGCTTCGGCGCGTTCGATGCCGTGCCGGGTGTGGCTGGGGGAGAGCAGGTGGGGCAGGCCGAGCACGCCTGCGGCGACTGCGATGCCGCCGACCGGCCACCCGGTCACCCACCAGGCCCCTGAACCGAGGCCGACGGCGACGAGGGCGAGCCGGAGCCACCGCGCCGACCACCATCCCGGGGATGGGCGGTGCCGTATCGGCGTGCCGCTGCGTCCATAGAGGACGATCAGGATGGCGAGGGCGGCAGCGAGCCCGCACGCTGCGCCGGTGAGAACGATGCCGTTCATCGGCGATCACCCGCGAACACCGGTGGTGCGAACACGTCGGGGTCGAGCCCTGCGGCGTGCAGGCGGGAGAGCAGGCGGGGGCTGGGCGGGCCGACCGGGATGGCGTGGTGCTGGCCGGGTGGGGTGGCGAATAGCGTGGTGAGGTCCGGGCCGTCACCATCCCCGATCGGGCCGACTTCGACGATCTCGCCGATGGTGCGGTGGCGGCCGTGGGGGGTGTCGTGGCGGGTGACGTGGACGATGAGGTCGAGCGCGGAGGCGGTCCAGCGGTGCGCGGCGGTGATCGGCAGCGGCGGGTCCGCGAGCTGGCCGAGCGCGGCGATCCGGTCCGGGACGGCGGCGGCGCTGGTGGCGTGCAGGGTTCCCAACCCCCCGGCGGCCCCGTTGCCCAAGGCTCGCAGGAGCGCGGTGATCTCCCCGGCACGGACCTCGCCGACGATCACCCGCGACGGCGAGTGCCGTAGCGCCTGCTTGAGCAGGTCGTCGAGGGTGATCTCGCCGGCGCCTTCGGCTCCGGCGGTGCGGGCTTCCCACGCGGTGACCAGAGGGTGTCGCCGCTGGTCGAGGTGCAGGCCGAGTTCGTAGTCGTCTTCGACGGTGATCACGTGCTCGACCGGGGAGATCTGTTGGCACAACGCGCGCAGCAACGTCGTCTTGCCGGTGTAGGGGCCGCCGCTGACGAGGATGTTGAGCCCGGTGGCGACCGCCGCGGCCAGGAAGGCGTGGAGGCGGTCGTCGAGGGTGCCGTTCGCGTGGAGGTCGTCGAGGGTGGCGTGGGCGAGGCGGTGGCGCCGGATCGCCACGCGCGGCCGATCGCACACTTCCCGCACCGCCGCCACGCGTGCTCCGAGTGGACCGCCGAAGGGGATGCGCATGTTCGCGATCGGGTGGGCCGGGGAGAACTCCCGGCTCGTGCGCCCGAGGCGCGCGAACATCTCCCCGAGCAGATCCAGTAGCGCGTCGTCGGAGTCGGCGACCGGGTACGGCCAGCGTTTCGTCGTGCCGTCGGCGCATTCCACGAGGACCTGGTCGTGGCCGTGGATGTGGATGTTCTCGATCTCGTCGCGGTCCAGTAGCGGGGCGAGGCCGCCGAGCCCGGCGACCGCACCGCGCACGGCCGTGGCGAGGCGGCGCTCCGCCGGGTGGGACAGCTCGGGCAGACCGCGGCGCGCCCGGTCGGCGACCCAGGCCGTGACCTCTTCGCCGACGACTGCCTCCCAGTCGCGCTCCCCGCCGTCGAGCCGGGCCGCGACCATCGTGCGAAGAGCTTGGACGGCTTCGGGGACGGGGATCGGGTCCCCGTCGTCGAACCAGGGCAGCAGCGTGTTCATTCGTTGCCCGCTTTCAACAGGTCGAGCGCGGCGTTGGTCTCGAACCGCACCGGACGGTGGGCTTGGTGGTGCAGGGCGCGGGCGTTGCGGCGTGTCGCTTTCCACAAGGGCCGCCGCTCGAGGCGTGCTGGGATCCGGGCACCGTCGCTGAACACCTGCGCGCTCATCGCGTCCTCGGGCACGGTTAGGCCCACCGGCAGTCCGAGCACTGCGGCGGTGTCGGCTGTGCCGTGGGAATCGGCTGCCAGCACCGCCAGTTCCACCGCGGCATACCGGTCGGCCAAGTGGCGGGCGAGATCGGTGCTGCCCGAGCACGACCGCAGGCTCGGCCGCACCGCCAGCAGCACCCGGTCCGCTTCCGCGAGCAACGGCCACGGGGTCGCAGGCGACCACCGCCCGGCATCGACGAGCACGTCCGGGCCGGAGCGGGAAAGATCCCGCAGGGCGCTGGCCAACCGGGACCAGCCCTCCGAATCGATCGCGGTGGTCTGCTCGCGGTGCAGCACCCCGGGCAGCACCCGCACGTGCCGGGCGTGCGGCACCTCTTGGGCGTGACCGGCGAGCCCTTCGGCAGGAACGGAGGGCATGCGGCGGGTGCTGGCGGCGAAGGTCACCACCCCGTCGGTGGTGATGCGCCCGTCGACCCACCATCGCGACAGCCACCCCGGCACCAGGGACCCGCGCACCGGGTCGGCATCGACCGCCAGTACCGGCCCCGGCCACGCCGTGGACAGTGCCGCGACCGTGGTCGACACCCCCGGAGCACCGAGGGCACTGATCAACTCTGTGATCGCCATGACGACGTTCTCCTTCCACACAGGGAAAATGGGGTTAGCGGGCGGGGCCGAGGAGGCTGACCTGCGCTCCGCCCACGGCCGCCTCGACCGCGGCCGTGGAGGTGGTTTCGGGGATGAGGACGTCGGCGGTGATCGCCCCCTCGGCATCCGGTAGTGAGGTGCGCACCACCCGCGCGAGGAACTCCTGCCCGTCGGTGGCCTGCGTCGTGCTGGCCGTGGTGTCGTCCGGGGCGGGGTGCACGGCGATCGGATCGTTGGGCGTCAGCCCGCCCGCGGGGTAGTGCCCGGGATCGAGGCGCAGTCCGAGGACCCGCTGCCCCGGGCCTGGCACCGCTTGTGCGGATACGTCCCGCTGGGACAGGAGATCTCCGGTCCGCAGGTTCGCTGCGGCGACCTGGCCGATGAACCCGGACCGCGCAGTATCGGGGACGGCGAACGCGCCGACCTCGGCTGGAAGGTCGCGTGCGACGACGTCGTCCGGGGTGATCGGCTGGCCCCACGCCACGTCCCGGGCGAGCACGAGCACCGGTGCCCGGTCGGCCAGGTGCGCCACCAGCGCCGCGTTCCCCGCGACCGCCGCGGCGATCAGCACCCCCGAGGTGATCCACACCCACCGTCGGCGCCGACCAGGCACCCGCGGCGGTGCCGATTCCTGCTGTCGCGACGGCTCCGCCGGCGCGGGTGGTGTGCTGGTTGTGGACATAGTTCTCCCCAATGCAGAAAGGAAAAAGTGCGAAAGCGAAGTGAGTAGTGATGCGGAGGTGTCAGCCGGTGGTGAGTGCTTGCGCCTCGACGACCGCGAGATCCACGTCTGCGCGGGAGGTCATCTCCGGCAGCGTCCCGCCGACGGGCACGGTGCCGTCGAACCCGCGCCACGACACGGCCCAGGTGATCGCCCACTGCGCCCGCACCTGCTCGCCTGGGGCCCCGGCGGAGGAGCGTTCGTAGACGAGATCGCAGTCCGGCGAGGGGGCGTGCAGCCCGGCGTCGCGGGTGTACGGAGTGCCCGGTCCCGGGCACGACACCCTCGCCTGCCCGTTGCCGGGATCGACGCTCAGCCGGGTCGGGGTGGCGGTGACCTCGGCCCACACCGCACCGGACTCGACTCGCCGCGACACCGGCACCCACCGGGCCCGCTCGGTCCGGAACCAGGTGTGCTCACCGACCACCGTCGCCGCGCGACCATCCGGTAAGGCCACGTCGGGCGAGTGCGCCGGCGTCGGCAACGGCAGCTGCAACTGCTCGACCGCCTGCCCGGCCAGCGCACCCGGAGACGGTGGTGCCGCAGGATCACCGAAGTCCGGGAAGCGGAACTCCGGGATCGCGGTGAACCACTCCGGAACTCCGTCGCCGCTCGACCAGCTCAACCCCAGCGGCGGACCCGGAACACCCGATCCCACCCCGCCGCCTGGCTGTGCCGAACCCGGTCTGCCCGTGCCCGGTGCAGTGCCGCCGGTCGCCGCGCCGAGATCGATCGACGGCGGTCCGAAGAGGCCGTCGGCATCTCCCGGGCTGACCACAACTCCGCTTTCGGCGACGACCGCAGGAGACAGCAGGACCGTGCCGTGCAGCGCACCGACCATCGCGACGGCGAAGCACGCGCCCCGCATCAGCACACACCCTTCGGGTAGTCGATCCGCGTGACCCGCCAAGCGCCGTTAGGGCCGCGCTGGAGGCTGCCTGACACCGGGTTGCGCGCCACCCCGACCGTCTTCGGTTCCCCGGAGGACGCATCGGCCTGTCCCGCGCTGCTGGAATCCTGGCAATCGGTGACGACTGCGCGATCGGAGCCAAGGCGGACGTCGCTGATCCGTGGATGGACCTCGCCGTAGAGGACGATGCGGTGTTCGCGCTGATGGCCGAGGTTGTCCAAGATCGTCTCGGCCATCGACCCGGCGGCCACCTGTTCCAGCTCCGGACGCCACCGCTCGGCCGGGTGCTGCGGCAGCCCGCGCGAGACCACCCAGAACCGCTCGTAGGCCTCTGCGACCGCGGCCTGCTCGTCGGAGAACCGGGCGTCCGCGTGCGGCGGGGGAGCGATCGGAGGCTCCGGGGCCGCAGGCTGCGGAGCCTGCGCGCACCCCGTCAACCCGGCCATGATCACGCCAGCAACGGCAGCCACGCACCGAGCAGCAACCCCGGCCCGGCCGCGATTCGCACGCCCGGCCCCCGCAGCCCGGAAAGCCACGCCCCCGCCGCGAACATCCCGAGCACCAAGTGCGCCGTGACCAGCCCGGCCAGCACCGCGAACCAGCCCGACCACGCCCAATACGGCGTCAGCGCCACCAGCAACAGCGTGTCCCCGAACCCGATGTGCCCAGGCACCGCCCACTGCACCAGCAGCCCCACCGCCAGCACCATCACGCTCGCAGCCACCAGCCGGGGAAGCACCTCCGGCCGGAGACCACCGAAGACCACCATGCCGCCGAGCAGCAGGATCGCCGTCCACGGATGCGGCAACCGGTGGTGCACCGAGTCGATCAACCCCAACACCACCCCGACCACCGCCAGCCACCACCACGCCGCCAACGCCGGATCCCCACCGAACCGCGCCTGCACCGCCGCCGACAACAACGCCAAGCTCGCCCCGGCCACGACCGGCATCCACCACCGGGGAAGCCAAGGCACCAGGCTCACCGCGATCAGCGGCGCAGCTGCCAGACCCCACAACATCGTGATCATGAGCGCCACCGTGTCCTGCGCAGGCCGTCATCGTGCGACTCCAAGCACCGCGCCCCGCCGACTGGTGCGGGACCGTCCCCGTCCTGGGTTCGCCTGCTGCTTGTCGGCGTAGGCTGCGGCTTCGGCCACGCGCAGCAGGCCCTCCAGGCTGTGGCCGTTCTCTTCGGCAGCCTTCGCAACTCCAACCGATGCCCTGACCTCGATTTGCTGCCCATAGGGCAGGTCGATCGGCGTCGACATCGACTGGCTGAATCCAGTGAGGTCGGCCATCGCGAGGTCCCGGACAACAACTCCGAACTCGTCGCCGCCAAGGCGGGTGACCACCGGAGCTCCGTCAGCGAACGCCCGATCCAACCGTCGTGCGACCTCTCTCAACACCGCGTCTCCGGCGATGTGTCCGTAAGTGTCGTTGACTTCCTTGAAGCAGTCGAGGTCAGCCCATACCAGCGCTGTGCGATCCGGTTCCCCGTGCAGACGGGCCTTCGCCACGGACTCCCAAGTCGAGCGCAGCGGTACTTCGGCGACCACATCCCATGCCCGCGCGCTCGCTGCTGCCAGTTCCGCCTCCAGAACTTCGGCGTACCGGCGCCAGAACTCGTTCCGCTGCCGAAGCTTGGAGACGTAGCTGTGCAAGGAGGAGAGCTTCCCAAAAGCCTTGGCTGCGTCTCGTCCATGGGCTGATAGCCAGGTGGGAAACCATGCCCGCGCAAGTGCGCTGGCGTGAGCTTTCGACGGCATAGCATATCCTTTCCGATCTTGACGGAAGCGGAGACCTTCGCCAGGCCTCGTCGCCCTGTGCTTCGGTGCAGGCGCGTGAGCTTTCGGCCTGGCCGGACCAGTTCTACTAGCTCACTATGGTGAGCTGCCTTCGGCAGTAAACCCATTATGAAGAGCTATCAACCCGATGTGCGGTGTTGTTCTTAGGGCCTGGCCCTCTATACTGCGATCAAGAAGGTGTGTGTCGCTGGGGGCTGCACCGCGAAGGAGGACAGATGCGCGGGGAGGACGCCGCAGGGCACGGGCACTCGGTGTTCGTGGCGCGGTTGCGCGGTCTCTTCGACGAGATCACCTATGTCGACGAAGAGGGGCGGCGGCGCCGGGTATCCAACCAGTACGTTGCCGAGCGCACGGGACTGTCCAAGAGCTACATCGACGGGCTGCGCAACGGTCGCAACACCAACCCTGGGCTGAACGTGCTCACCGCGCTGGTCTCCTTCTTCAACGCGCACCGTGGACCGGACACGCCGCCTGTCACGGTCTCCTTCCTGGCGGGTGACGATGCGTCGCCGGAGCAGGACGTGTCGTTGCAACAGCAGCTCGCCGACCGGGACGTCCGAGCCATCGCGATGAGAGCCGGGGAGGCTAGTCCGCATCAGCGGCGGCAGATTTTGGCGATGCTGGACGCGTTGAAGAACGTCGAGCCCGATCAGGGCTGAACGGCCGATTTCGTGCCTGGGCGGAAGATGGCTTTGGAGAGTTGAGTCAGCCAACGGACGTCGTCATCCAAGCTTGCGGTGTGCTCACCTTGAGGGATGGGCGCGTTGACGGGCCCGCCGACGGCCTCACTGCCTTCGTGGCGGGTTTCCTCCCTCGCTCGGAAGGCTTCCTCGACATTCGCGGCATGGACGTCCACTGCCGATGCAGCTGCGTCGGGTCGCACGGGGTAGTACGGGGCGAGCATGAGCAATCCATCACGAATCTCGCAGGCGCGACGATAGCGACGTGCGTGAATGCTCCACGGGCGCACGGCGCCGATCGGACGGCGCAAGGTCACCCCGGGGAACGTTTGGTGTACTCGTTTCCATAGCGGGCCGAGTGCGCGGTACTCCTGCCAGTGCCGCCACCACAGCGGTGCGGCTGCGGCCATGCTGACCAGGATCGGTAGAGCAAGCCCGACGGCCAGCCCGGGGATGGCTACGACGATGAACCCGAGGTAGACCCGGCGAAGTTGCGGGACGACCTCGTTTTCGGGGCCGAGGAGTACGCCGGCAGCGGTGGAGCTGGCCGACAAGAGGTTGGCAGCCACCGCTGCGCTAAGAACTGCTAACAGAAGGTTTGGGTGCGTCGGTGTTGGATGAGGCAGGTGGTGAGTTGGAGGAGGCTGTCGTGGA
>NZ_JAIUKB010000055.1:0-25839 GCF_020176785.1 Saccharopolyspora sp. 6V
ACGTGCGGCCGCGCACCGATACTCCGGAACGCGCCTTCGGATACGGCGGTGCGTTCTCGGTGATCTACCCGGTTCGCGGGGGGGGGGGGGGTTGACACATGGGGGGGGGGGCCCCCCCCGGGGGGGGGCCCCCGGGGGGGCCCGGGGGGGCCCCCACTACCGCGCCCACCCGCGCGCGGAGCCCGTCGACGCCGCCCTGCCCGCCGGTGCCGGCGAGGTCGGCGGCGACGCGTTCGAAGCCCTGGGTGGCCAGCGCGCGCAGGATCGCCTGCTTGTCCGCGAAGTACGAGTACAGCGACATGGGCGCGCAACCGAGGCGCCCGGCGAGCTTGCGCATGGTGAGCCCGGGGAAGCCCTCGTCCCGGATGAGCCGCTCGGCGGCGTCGAGGATCTCCTGCCGCAGTTCACCGCGGACCCGCTGGCGAGCGGTCTGGGACGTCACGTCGCACCTCCCGTGCGCACCGGCCCGGCGACCGGTTTCCGTACATGTACGAACCACTGTACATGTACGGAATGCGGACGCCGCGAGCCTCGGACCACCGGCCCGCCGCGGTCATGGATGCTCACCGCAGGGTGATCCGAGGATGAGCCGTCCGGGGACGACCGGGCGGATCACCGCGCCGCTCGACGACCTGCTCGACCTGGGCCGCACGGCGCGAGGAGCGGACGACGACCCGGAACCGCTGGTCCGAGCCGTCATCGCGCGCGGATGACGACGACCGCGGTCACCGCAGCGGGAACGGCACCCCGCGCTGCTCGGCCGGGCGCGGGCCGAAGATCCGCCGCTGCGATTCGTCGATCGCGAGGTCGTTGATGCTGGCCTCGCGGCGGCGCATCAGCCCGTCCGGCGCGAACTCCCACAGCTCGTTGCCGTACGAGCGCCACCAGCGGCCGTCCGCGTCCCGGCACTCGTACTGGAACCGCACCGCGATGCGGTCCGCGGTGAACGCCCACAGCTCCTTGCGCAGCGCGTAGTCCAGCTCGCGGCGCCACTTCTCCCGCAGGAACTCGACGATCTCCGCCCGGCCGGTGACGAACCGGTCCCGGTTCCGCCACACCGAGTCCTCGGTGTAGGCGAGCGCGACCGCCTCCGGGTCGGTGGTGTTCCACGCGTCCTCTGCGGCCTGCACCTTCTGCGCCGCGGTGTCCGCGCCGAACGGCGGGTACGGGGGACGTCCGGTCATGGTGCTCTCCTCTCGCACGCTGGAGAACGTGCGTTCTCCGCGCTGCTAATCTAGAGAACGCACGTTCTCCACGCCAGGGAGCAGACCGATGGACCAGCGCACCGCCACCACCCGGCTACTCGACGCCGCCGAGGAGCTGTTCTACGCGCGCGGCGTGCAGGCCGTCGGCATGGACGAGATCCGCGCCGCCTCCGGCGTCTCGCTCAAACGGCTCTACCAGTGCTTCCCCTCGAAGGAACAGCTCGTCGTCGGCTACCTGCGGCGCCGCGACGGGCGGTGGCGCGACTCCCTCGCCCGCTCCGTCACCACCCGCGCCCGAGGCGCCGAACAGGTGCTCGCCGTCTTCGACTGGCTGCACGAGTGGTTCTCCGAACCGGGTTTCCACGGCTGCGCGTTCCTGAACTCCTTCGGCGAGCTCGGCGCCACCAGCCCCGCCGTCGCCGCCGTCGTCCGCGAGCACAAGACCGAGGTGCAGCGGTACCTCGCCACGCTCCTCACCGACGCCGGCGAGGCGCGGGCCGGCGCGCTGGCCGAACAGCTCAACGTCCTCGTCGAAGGCGCCATCACCACCGCCGCGATCACCGGCACCCCGGCCCCGGCCCACCACGCCCGAGCAGCGGCCGAAGCCCTCCTCAACCGCCGCTGATCCGGAACCCGACCCACCACGACCGATCACTGGGTACGGCCACCGGGCCATGGGACACGACCGCTGGATCCTGAACGAGGAAGACGAGTGGGATCTACCCGCAGAACCGGGTCCTCGATCGTGGTCGTCGCCGGGCGCGGCTACCTGGTGCAGGGCGGGTTGAACACGACGATCGCCGGGCAGGCCCGCCGGGTTCTGGTGGTGTTCTTCGCGGGCACGCTGGTGAACGGCGGGTTCGCCGCCTTCGACCTGGTGATGATCACTGGGACGTCGCCGGACGTGGGCGGCACGTCGGGCGAGTTCACCGCCGGACTCGTCGGCTACCTGCTGCTGCCGCTGGTGCTCGTCGTGCTGTCCGCGGTGCACGTCGCGGTCGGGCGCCGGTGGTTCCGCCCGTCGCCCGCGCTCTTGCGGAAGCACTCGGCTACTGGGCGCCGAGGTCCGGGACGGTGAGGGAACCGTCGGCGGCGAGCGGGAAATCCGGGTTGTGCGCGATCTCCCACGGGTGCCCGTCCGGGTCGGTGAACACGCCCGCGTAGCCGCCGTAGAACGTCTCAGCGGGACGCCTGGTCACCAGAGCGCCGGCCGCCTCGGCGGCCGCGACGATCTCGTCGACCTCGGCCGCGGACCGGGCGTTGTGCGCGAGGCAGACGCCGCCGAACCCGCGATCCACCGGCAGCCCGCAGTCCCGCGCGAGCGCCTCCCGACCCCACAGCACGAACGCGCTGCCGCCGGTCTGGAAGAACACGGTTTCGCTGAGCTCCTGCCCGCGCCACCCGAGCCGCTCGTAGAACGCTTTCGCCCGTCCCAGATCGTCCACCCCGAGCGTGACCAGGCTCACCCGCTGCTCCATCCCCGCAGCATAACGACGTCCCCGACGACTCCGGCCGACTCGGCGTCCGATCAGGATCCGTGCGCACGCGACGCGGTCGGTCTCCCCTCACCGCATCGGGCTCTTGCCCCGGGGCTCACCGCGTCAGGGGCGGGCCTGCTCGGGCACTCCCGGGTGTCGATGACCCAGGACGTCTACATGGCTCGGAAGACGGTCAGCCGGGACGCGGCGACGGCGCTCGAAGCAGCCTTCGCTAAAGAGTCAAACTGGTTTCGTGTGGGTTCTGTGTGGATGCGATCTTGATCCGGGAACCGAACGACGCTCTGACCAGGCGGGATGGTGGGGCGCCTGGGGATCGAACCCAGAACCCACGGTTCTGGCTTCCGTGATCATTGACGTCTGCCGTCACCCGACGACATAGTCGGTCACCTGTGTGAACACCGCCGCCAAGCACATGGTCACCTGTCGTCGTGTGACGTCGTTGGCGGTCGATTATTGGCGCTTCTTTGGCAACCCCCGGGCCTTGGAGTGCGGCCACGCCCGCTACAGACGACCGCACGCGCCACAGCGGCATAGGCTGCCGCGCTGCCTGCCCACAGCCAAGCCGACATACCACCGACCGTCCAAAAAGGAAACACCAGAGTGATATAGATCACTCTGGTGTTACTGGCGCAGCTGCTATCGCATGGGTTAAGCTCGCGCCTGACAAGTAGTAAGTGAGGTGTAGTCCAGCATCCTACGTCATGTTCGCAACTACGACACTAGGGTGAGTGGGCGTGAGTTGGCAAGGGCCTGTAGTCAACTTCACTCTCATGGCTGGCCTGCTACCTCCTCGCGAGAGGTAGGAGCTCTGTGAGTCCTGTTCGGATCAGCGCAGTGTCGTTCCTCGACTACATGCACAGCACTCCCCGGGGATGCATCAAGATCGTCAAAGATCAGCGCAAGATGCACCTCGACCCCGACCGCAAGGCCAGCTACTTCTACGACCCGATCCGGGTCGCCCTGCGTCGCGCGCTCAACTCCGTGACACCGCAACAAGAGTTCTCCAAGGCCATCGACCGCGCCAACGTCACCCAGTACTTGCACTTCGTCGAGCTCGAACGCGGGTTCAGCAAGTGGTCGCGCAAGGTCAACGCCACCGGCGTCAAAGTCACCGCAGGTGCCTGGCGAGCCGGCGACCTGGACGTCACGCTCCACAACCTCCTAGGCCTGCGCCACTCCAGCGGGAAGACCGAGGCCGTCCTTCCCTACCTCAAGGAAGCTGCCCTCACACCCGATGCAGCGAACCCCATCCTTCGGGTGCTCGAACGAGAAATGCCAGCCCTCTTGGTCGGTGCTTCGCCGGTCGTCCTCGATGTTCGACGCGGCAGTTCCTTCAAGCTTCGCCGCAACACCAACCGTGCCGACCTCGACGCACTCCTGACCGCAGAGGCCGCCAAGTACACAGCGCACTGGCACGCCGTCGCCGCATAAGGCAACACCGCACTCCGACTCTCGCCACGTGCACCGTCACCCTGCGTGCCCCAGGGCGGCGGTGCCATCGGACGCCTGCAAAGGAGCAACGTGCCTTATATCGAGCCATACACCAAAAAAGACGGTACCCAAGTACGTGGACACCCTCGCCGCAATCCTTCTCGTGGCGCCCGGGCCACCCGGACTAATGGCCCACCCGCTAGCGGTTTCGGTATCGCCATTGGCGCCTTAATCATCTTGGCACTGGCCGGATGGGGGTACAGCAATCCAGACGCGCCGGGCGGCGACATGCCAGCGTGGAGCACGGCTGGACTCACAGTCAGCCGAATTTCCAGCTCCGACGAATCCACTTGCGATTCTCACTCTTACGGACAGGTGCAGAAATTCTTCGAGGAGCATGACTGCGCCGCCCTCCACCGAGATCTCCTTAAAGCTGAGGACCACCAAGGAAACTCGGCATTAATCGCAACGTCTCACATCAAGATGGCCAGCTCCGAAGGAGCAACCTCCCTTAAAGGCCTAACTGACCGAAATGACTCCGGCAACGTAAACACACTCGCCGCCGACACTTACATAGGAAATAACGTGTCGTTCACGGGACAGCACTACGCCTCTAGCAGGAAAGGCGCGGAGCTCCTCGTCGCCGAAGCTGAGCCACTTACAGGGTCCATTAATTCAGCAACGCTCAAAATACTTGCCGAACATGCAATTAAGCGATCATAACTATCCTTGCCGGGCGTGGCGTCGCTAAGTCGACGTCACGCCCGGCACTGCTCGCCGGGTCGGGTCGCCGCGCGGTATCTAGGCGGAGTATTGAACAGACGACGTTACAATAAATAGCCTATTTGTCACCTTTTCCATGCTCCCAAATGACAAGAAGGCTGCTCCTGCGCAGAAGTCAACGAGCCTTTTGGCATCAGCTTCGGAAACTTCCGTAAGGTCGAGCAGTACCGGTCGCCCTTCTCGTAAGCTTTCCCCGATAGTTCTAGCTTCCGCGTAGCCCTTCGCGGTAATTCGAGTGAATTGATCAATAGTTATTCCCTTGGGGCTCTCCGCATTTTCGTCGCCCGCCATGGATGCGGCCTCTTCGGTCGATGTGTCAAACGTTGCCGAAAAACTTCCGGCGGCAATTTCAGACAGGCTTGGTATCTTCCCTTTTATCGCACGTCGAAACACTGCTATCCCAAACACGGCCACTGCGGGCCAAAGTAAGGTATTCATATAATCAAGCACCAAATGTGCAATCTGCATGCGGCTATTCTAACGTCTCATTGCTTGCATTTTGGGGGTTTAACGGAAGTCCAGCCAGGCGAGCTACTACGAGCGGCGAGCTACCGTTGCCCTACAGCAAGTGGCAAGCTGACCACTTTGTCAACGTGCCCAGCACTGTTGTGTGGAAATGCCAACGCGAGCAACATCAGAGGCGGCGTCGGCAAGCGTTCTTCACGCTTGCGGCCCCTGCGTGGTTCCTGGCCGCCTGCCTTCCTTCTGCGTCCCGGACGCTGGGGGTCGCCGGGACCGGCGCCAGCCGCACGCCCGGTGGCCCCCGGCTTGGCCGGGACTCGCATACAGCTGGCAGGGGGCCCCGCAGGGGCCGCCCTTGATGAAGAAAAGAAACTCTGAACACGAGCGCTCTGGGGTGCTGGCCTGGAGCTAGAGCTCGTGGAGCTTGTCGATGACGCGGCGCAACAGTAGGACGCTCGGAGTCGCCCAGGCTCGGGCTCGTGATGCTTCAGACGCAGCGCGCGAACTTGTGAGCTCTGGCAGTGCCGCGGGGAAGAGTTCTCCCCGCCACGCGGTGATGTACCCGGTGGGTCTGGTTCGGTGTGCGCCCACGATGCCTCCTGCCCGTAGGTCAGTTGTCGGTGCGGCCGTTGCGGATTTGGGCGATGCGGCCTCGGGTGATGCCGAGGAAGTCGGCGACGTCGGCGTAGGTGAGGCCGTAGTCGTGGTGGGCTCGTTCGATCGCGGTGCGGCGCAGTGCTGCAAGTTCGGTGACTCGTCGGCCGCATTCGTTGATCAGCTCGGTGGCTCGGGCTGCTTGACGGACCGGGTCGGGTTCATGGCGGACGGCTTCGACGTCGTCCCAGCGGGCTGTTTCGGCGTCCGGGCCGGTGGCCTGCTCGGGGACTAAGGGCACCTCGTCCGGGGTGGGCTCGTTGCCGTCTGCGGGCTGGATCGGAATCACGGGGCCGTCACCCACGGACGTCGATGATCAGCGGCCGCTCGTCTCCGTGGAGCGCCCGAGCGAGTGCAATCAACGCCGACGCGAGCTGTTCGCGCTGTTCGGTTGTGGCTCGTCCTGCGCCGATGTCGAAGGCGGCTTCGTCGAGTGCCCATTGCGCCTGGCGCAGCAGCACGGCTAGTGATCGGGATCTGTCGGACATCGCACCCACCTCATAGCGCCAATCGAGACAATCAAGCCGAACGTATCAAACGAGTCTGCTGTTAGGTGGGTAAACGAGTCAACTGCGACAGTCCATGTCGTGACGAGACCTCGTCTGGTGACCACGGGCGAACTGGCGCGGGAGCTGGGGATCAGCCCGCGCACGGTGGCGCGCTACGTGAGTTCCGGGTTGCTGACGCCAACGGAAACCACGCTCGGCGGGCACTACCGGTGGGACGTCGTGGAAGTGCGGGAGCAGATCCGCAAGCTCCGCGCCGATTCCGGCGACGGCTGAGGCTCAGTCGTTCCAGCGGACGGCAGCGATGGCCTTGTCGTCGTGGCGCTTCGCGCGCGGGAAGTCGGTGCCGTCGGGGTCGACGTGGGTTTCCCATGCCTGGCAGCGTTCGAGTTCGGCGAACAGGTCCGCTGAGTCCATCCCGGCCACCCTGGTCCACTCGTCGGTGCCGGTGTGGGTCATGGTGTTGAACGCGCCGTCGGTGGCCAGCACGCACCACGGGGTTTCGCGGACGCTCGATGTCCGCACCAACGCATGGGCGGCTGCGGTCGGGTCGGCTTCGGCGATCCAGTAGCCGCCGTCGAGGTTCCGCCGTTCAGCTTGGGCGTCCTGGAGTTCTCGCAACATGGTGCGGTGGTGCTCGTCGTAGCCCGCGCCGGACCGCAGCCGTTCCCGGTAGGCGCGTCGTTCGGGAAGTTCCAGGTCGTCGAGCCTGGGGTCCTCGAAGACCCCGGCTGGCGTGATGATCGGGCTGTCGCCGAGGACGAGTGCGTCCACCTGGTCGCCGTTGCGGCGCACGATCGCGACCGTGCTCGACGGCGAGTCGCCCGGCGTCAGTTCCAGCACGTCGGCTGCCGCTCGGATCGACTCGGACAGGATCGCGCGCAGGTCCGCGGCGGGCTCCTGGCTCAACCTGAGCTGGAGGGCTTCGCCGAGGGTGGCCGCGTATCGGCTGGCGGGCACCGGGACCGGGCGGAACGCCGAGGCGCCGTCGAGCACGATCACCGCGTTCTCGGTGGTCAGGATCTTGTCGTCGCTGTCGGCGTAGTCGGGCAGCTGGGCCGTTTCGATGCGCATCGCGATCACCAGACGTAGGGGCCGGCGGCGAGCTCGCTGCCGGTGATGCTCAGGCCGTCGTAGGTGCAGCGGACCGCCAGGCTGAACGAGACGTCGCCGACCTGGCCGAACAGCTCCGGCAGGTTCGCGGTCAGGTAGTGGGCCGCTCCCAGCGATCCGATCGCGTGGATTCCGGCGACGTGCACGATCACGCGGTCGTCGTAGCGGTGCCGGGCGACGTAGGCGAGATCCGCGGACTGCGGGTCCTCGTCGTCGGCGGGGGAGCCGTAGCGCTCGCCGGTCGGCCGGTGCTCGAACCACCAGCGTCCGCCGTCCTTGACCAGCCCGGCGCGCTCGTCCTCGGCCAGCAGTGCAGCCGCGACCGGGGCGGATTTCGGGCCGCAGACCACCAAGGCGTCACCGGCGGGGAGTTCTTCGGTCTCGGGACCGATGTGGAACTTGTCTACGGCGAACCGCATCGCCGTCAGTAGGTCCTCGAACCGGGCCTGCGTCGCGGAGTCCTCAGCGGCGATCAACGGGCGCTCGCGGTCTGTCACCTGGTAGCGGTAGGGGATGCCGATGCTGACCGGGCCGACCCCGAAGACCACCCGTTCGGGACCGGCGGCGTCCTTCTTCACTTGGCTCACGCGGCCCTTCGTGATCCCCAGAGCCGTCGCGATCTCGGTGTAGCTCATGTCGAGATCGCGGTGAGCTTCCTCGATCGCGGCCTTGCGCAGGCGTGCCAGCTCGGCCGCGCGCTGCTGGTAGGTGGTGATCAGCTCGGTGGCGCGCAGACCTCGCCGGATGGGGTCGGCCTCCCGGCGGACCGCCTCGAACTCGTCCCGCGTCGTCATGCCGCCAGTTTAGACCCCCTTGACAGCTCTCGCGGAAGCGCTTAGCTTGTGTTTAGACCCCCTCAACATGGTGGCGGCTTCGGTCAGCCCAAGGGTTTAGGGGGGTAAACGATTCAACTGCGTGGAGGCAGAGATGCGGAACATCCCGGTGAACTTGCAGGGCTACAAGCTGATGGTGACCGAGTCTCCGGCGTTGAAGATGCGGGAGAACGACAACGGCGTGGAGGAGGTCGTGACGGACCGCTCGGGCGTTCAGCACTTCGTGGTGTCGCTGTTCGCGAAGAAGCGCCCGGTGGAGGGGCAGTTCGCGGAGAAGGGCGAGGAGATCAAGGTGACCCTGACCGCCGACCCCGGCGAAGGGTTCGAGGAAGGCACCTACGTGCAGCTGATCGATGCGACGGTGTCGCCGTGGCAGACCGAGCGCAACGGCCGCTACGCCTCCGGGCTGGCCTACCGCGCGGCGGGTATGACGCCGCAGGTCTGATCTCCGCCCGTCTGGGCGTGACGGTCTCTTTCTGAAGTTTTTCTCAAGCCGTGTTCGTGGGCTGTTCGTTCTTTGGTGAATTCCATAGTGGGCCGAACTATGCCTTTTTCCGGCACGAATGTGCGTGTCGGTGGGGCTTTGTTGGCCCCCGAGTTGGCTCGGGGGTCTTCATGGCCTTGTCCATGTCGAGAGGACCACATGATGCGGGTTCGTTTTGATCGGGAGTTCCGGTTTGACGGTTCCGGCTGCGTGGGCGGCCGGTGGCATCTCGTCGACGACGGCGAGTGAGAAGAGAAGGGGTGGTTGTTGATGGCGATGGAGCAGGCGTTGAAGCGGGTGGGTCCGGCGTCGGCGGCGGTGACGCGGTTGGAGGTGTTGGCCCGGTTCGTCGATGAGCTGGGCCAGGACTTGGGCCGGGTGGCGTTTCTGGAAGACGACATCGTCGACGCACGCCGGTTCGCGGACATCGAGGACGTGGCGCAGCGGGCGCAGGTGGCGTTGACGCGGTTGCGGGATGCGCTGGCCGAGCACGGTGGTGCTGTGGTGGCGAAGGGATACAAGTGATGACGCGGGGCGAGAGCGTGTACGGGACGGTGCGGCGGATCGATTCCTCGATGGCCGCGATGAACCGCGTGTTGCGTAAATTCGGGACGCCGAAGGAAGTGGCGTCCGAATTGCGTGCGGTGAAAACCGCTGTGGGTGAGGTGATCGCCCAGTTGGAGATGGCCGAGCGCCGCAGCTAGCAAACACGAACATGTCGGCACCGGGGTGCCGGATTCCATATCGGAGTCCGGCACCCCGTTTTCTTTCGGGGAGCAGATTCATGACGGACACACGGGTAGCGGTGGGAACGACTCCGGCACGGGCGGCGGGAAGGTGGGTGGCGCGGCATCCGCGTTCGATGACGAGCACGGTCGTGCTGGGTGCGTCGGTGGTGTGGCTGGGCTACCTGGTGGTGCTCAGTGCCGCCGGTGTCGCCGTGGTCGCCGGTGCTTCCTGGTGCTTGCTGGATCGGCCGACGTTCGACCGGTTCGCGGGCCGGTTGTTGCGGGCGTGGTGGAGACGGTGGGTGGTCTACCAGCGCCAGTGGTTCGACCTCGCCTACCGGGCCGGTCTCGTGGTCACTGATCACCGTGGACGGGCGTGGGCGCCGAAGGTGCTGCGGGTGTCGTCGTCGTGGTGCTGGGACCACGTGCGGATCCGGATGGTCAAGACCCAGGAACCCGGCGACTTCGAAGCGGTGCTGGAACGGCTGGCGAACGCCTACCGGGCTCGGCGGGCCACCGTCCGCACGCTCAAGCCCGGTGTGATCAGTCTGGATTTCCAGATTCGGGAACCGTTCGATGAGATGCCCGTCCCGCTGCCGCCGTTGCCGGAGTCGCCGGAATCCGTCGACTTGGGGCGGTTGGTGATCGGGCGGACCGAGTACGGCCGGGACTTCGCCCTCGACCTCCTCCGCGGTCTGCACGTCCTGTTGGCCGGGGCGACGGGTTCGGGGAAGGGCTCGTGGTTGTGGGGCCTGATCCGGCAGCTCGCCCCGATGGTGCGGGCGGGCTCGGTGCGGTTGTGGGTGATCGACCCGAAGGGCGGGATGGAGTTCGGCGCCGGGCGGGAGATGTTCCACCGCTTCGCCGACAGCGACGAAACCGGCCTGGAACTGATGCACGAGTACGTCGAGACCTTGGACGCCCGGAAGGAAGACCTCGGCCGCCAAGGCGTGCGCACCGCGACGGCCTCGCCTGCGACGCCGATGGACGTGCTGATCGTGGATGAGCTGGCCGCGATGACGCAGTACTGCACCCGCGACATCGCCCGCGAATTCGAACCCTTGCTCGGCAAGGCCCTGACCCAGTACCGGGCGGTCCTCGGCCGGGTCGTGGGGGCCGTGCAGGAGCCGCACAAGGACACCGTGCCGATGCGCGGGCTGTTCCCGACCAAGATCGCGCTTCGCCTCGATGAGGCCTCGTACGTGGACATGACCTTGGGTGAGGGGGTCCGCGACCGCGGGGCACTGGCGGATCAGATTCCGGAGATCATGCCGGGCGTCGGCTACGTCAAGCACGACGGGCGCCGCGAACCGCTGCGGGTCCGGGCCGCGTTCACCAGCGATGACGACATCGCCGCCCTGGTCGCCTACTGCACCGGCTCCACCATCACCCCGCTGCGCCGCGAGCAACCCCCGGCATCTCGGCGCAGCGCGATCGCCGAGGCCACCGAGGCCGACATCGAATCCATCGACTTCTTCGACGGCGACGACGAAGACCACGACGCCGCCTGACCCGTTTTTACTGCTGTGAAAGGAGATTTGCCGTGTTCCACGTAGTTCTCACCCTGCGTTCCCTGGCCGCGCTCGTCCTGGCCGGATTGCTCGCGCTGGGCCTGGTGGCGCTCGTGTGGGCGCTGGCCGGTCCCGCCGCCGGGCTTCTGGCGCTGCTGGTGCTGGCGCTGATCGTGCAGGGCGTGAAGTCCCTGATCGCCACGACGACTGAGGAATAGGGAAGGAGGGGCGTGATGTGGCCGTTTCGCAGGGATGTTGATCGGGGGTCGGGTCGGACTCGGCGGGTGGAGCGGCTGGGTGAACGCATCGCCGAGTCCAAACGGCTCCGCCCGCTCTCACTCGACCCGGACTTGATCGCTGTCGCGATGGAGCGCACCCGGCGGCGGACGGTGGCGGGGTTGTGGTTCTTCCTCGCACTCGGACTGTCGTTCACGACTACCGGGGTTCAGGCGTTCCTCGCCGGGGACGCGGGCACTGATGATCCGGTGTGGTGGGCCGCCTGGACGGTGGAACCGATGTTCGCCGGTCTGCTGATTCTGCTGCTCAACTTCGAAGCCGTCATCCTCGCCCACGGCGTCGAACCCGGGCACCACTGGTGGACACGGATCAAGCGGGTCCTGCTGGGCACGACGTTGTTCATGAACGTCGTCCCGCAGCTGCACCCGGATCGATTCCAACTCGGGTCGCTGGCCGTGCACCTGATCATCCCGGTGGTGGTCTACGGCTTGGCCGAGGTGATCCCGGTGATCCAGGCCCGGTCCCGCCAGGTCGTGATGCAGGGCTACGCCGAGGCTGAAGCGCCTTGCTCACCTGCGGACACCACCGATCCGGACCCGAGGCCGGCCCCCGCTCAGGACGTGCCCGACGCGCCTGCACCCCCGGAACCTGCGCCGTCTTCGTCGCCGTCGGGTACTGAGCCGGTGAAGCGGGGTCCGCGGCTTCCCGTACACGTCGTCGACGCGCTCAAGCGCGCCCGGGACCAGGCCGCCGAAGAGGGCCGGGGTTTCGCCCCGGCGGACGTGCAACAGGTGGTGAAGGTGCCCGACGCGATGGCGACCGCGATCCACGCCGACCTCATCACCACCTGACCCGAACTCACTCGCAACGGACCGTTTTCCGTTGCCACAACTGAACAAGCACAACCCCTGCGAAGGCGGAGCACCACCACCGAACAACCCCGGTGGGGCTCCGCCTTCTGCATGTCCGGAAAGGGAACCAGTCCTGATGGTGCCAACTGCTGCGGCGGTCGTGGACCGCTACCAACGACGCGTTCAGGCCACCGACTACGGCCGCTGGCGCGACCAGGTCGAGGCCACCGGCGGATGCACCCACCCGGTCCGCATGACCGGCGCGTGGACCGTCACCGACAACACCACGAACCAGGTCCTCGCTCACAAGGGCGGGCACGTGATGGTGCCCTGCGGGAACCGCCGCGAGAGCATCTGTGCCGCGTGCTCCGACCGGTACGCCGCCGACGCCTTCCACCTCCTGCGAGCCGGGCTCTCCGGCGGAACCAAGGGCGTCCCCGAGCACGTCACCGAACGGCCTCGGGTGTTCCTCACGTTGACCGCCCCGTCGTTCGGTCCGGTTCGCGACGACGGGCAGCCCCGCTTCCCCACCAAGTACGACTACACCGGGCACGTCCTGTTCAACGCCTACGCCGGGAAGCTCTGGCACCGCTTCGTCATCGCACTGCGCCGCCACCTCGCCCGCGCGGCCGGAATCCGGGTCCGCGACTTCGCCGACCACGCCCGGCTCTCCTATGCCAAGGTCGCCGAATACCAGCGACGCGGAGCGATCCATTTCCACGCCGTGATCCGCCTCGACGGCCCCGCCGGAGCCACCGACCAGGCACCCGCCTGGGCCAGCCCGGACCTGCTCACCGCCGCCATCCACGCCGCCCACGCACAAGTCCGCATCACCACACCCAAAGTCGACGGGCGGGCGCACGAACTCTCCTGGGGTCGGCAGATCGACGTCCGCACCATCAAGCCCGCGAACGCCCCGGACTTCGAGGACGGCGACGGCGAGATCACCGACGACCGCCTGTCCTCCTACGTCGCCAAGTACGCCACGAAGGGCACCGGGAAGTCCGAGGCGGCGGACCGGCCGATCCGCTCCGACGCACACATCGAACAACTCCGGATCAACGCCCACTACAAGCAGCTCATGCGCACCGCCTGGCGCCTCGGCGCCCTCGACGAACTCGACGAGATCAACCTGCGGCGCTGGTGCCACATGCTCGCCTTCCGCGGCCACTTCCTCAGCAAGTCCAAGGCGTACTCGACGACGTTCAAGCAGATCCGCGGCGACCGGCAGCGCTTCCGCCTCGAAGCCGCCCTCGACGAACTCGGCGTCACCGAAGACGCGGTGACCGTGGTCAACCACTGGGACATGACCTCAGTCGGACACCGCACCCCCGAGGAACGCGACATCGCCGAAGGCATCGCCCAACGACGCCGCGACACCCGCAAACACCGGCACACCACCGAACGAAAGGACTGAACAGCCATGAAGAAGCTCTGGGGACCCCAAGACGTGGCCGACTACCTCGGCGTCCCGGTCGGCACCGTCTACCAATGGCGCACCCGAGGCACCGGCCCCACCGGCAAACGCGTCGGCAAACACGTCCGCTACCGACCCGAAGACGTCGAAACCTGGTACGACGCACTCCCCGAGGGGGTCATCTGATGTCCGGTCGGCTGCCGCTGCCGCTGGGCAGCATGGGAGAGATCAAGGTCAAGCCGGTCGGCAAGTCCTATTCGGCTCGGGTCTGGTACCGGCGACAGGACGGCGACTACGTGGACGTGCGGCGCCGTGGCAAGACCAAGGAGAAGGCGAAGCAAGCGGTCCGGGACGCGATCAACAACCTCGCTCCCCCGGCGGCTCCTGGTTCGGAGCTGACCGCGTCCTCCTCGTTCGGTGAAGCCGCCGAGCAGTGGATCAGTCAGCTCCGCACCGATGCGGAGAACGGCATCTACTCGCTGACCACGCTGGACACCTACGAGAACGTCTACCAGAACCACGTGAAGCCCGAGTTCCAGAACTTCCGGCTGTTCGAGGTGAAGACGCCAGCGGTCAGCAACCTGTGCCAGCGCAAGCTCAAGGCGCATAGCCTGACCCTCGCCAAGTCGGTCAAGGCCGTGATCAGCAACATCATGACCTTCGCGATGCAGGCGGGTGCGGTGGAGAACAACCCCACCAAGGGCATCGCAGCTCTGTCCGAACGCCGCGCCAAGGTCAAGCGCAAGAAGCCTCGGGCGCTGACCAAGGAGGAGCTGCGGGACCTGCTCGGCAAGCTCGACGCCGACGAGGAAGCAAAACGGCGCGACCTGCCCGACCTGGTGCGGTTCTTCATCGCCACCGGCGAACGCATCGGTGAGGCGTTGGGCGCGCACTGGGAGGACTTCGACCCGGCGGCCAAGAAGCTGCGGATGAGCGGCAACCTGATCAGGTCACGTGGTCGGGGCACTCGCCGCAACGACGGCAAGAGCGACGGTTCGGCGCGAGACATCGCCTTGCCCGACTGGGCGGTACGGATGCTCTCGGAACGAGCCGAACAGCTCGGCGACGTCGACCCGGCGAAGCCGATCTTCATCAACACCCAGGGCGGCTACCTGAACTCGTCGAACGTGGGCAACCGGACGTGGATCCCGTTCCGCAAGCGGGCGGGCTACGAGTGGGTCACCTTCCACACCATGCGCAAGACCGTGGCGACGCTGCTCGATGAGGCGGGGCTCACCGCTCGCCAGGTGGCCGACCTGCTCGGGCACTCCCGGGTCTCGATGACCCAGGACGTCTACTTCGGCCGCGGACAGCAGTCCCGGGCGAGTGCCGAGGCGCTGGCGTTCGTGGACTCCGACGGGCGCACCGGCGAAGTTGGCAATTAGTTGGCAACCCGGCTCACTAGCGGGACTCCACGAGCCTGCGACCAGGCGGGATGGTGGGGCGCCTGGGGATCGAACCCAGAACCCACGGATTAAAAGTCCGTTGCTCTGCCAGTTGAGCTAACGCCCCGCGGGGTCAGCGTACAAGGGCGTGGTCATCTCGTGTGGCGGTGGGCCGAAGAGCGTCGGGGGCGCGCGGGGCCGCGAAGGTCGGGTTCGGCGTCAGGGACAATGGCAGGCGTGACCGTGCTCGATTCGATGGTGCCGACCGCCGAGAAACCGCCCGCGCACTCGCTGCGGATCGGGCCGCACGCGGTGGATCCGCCGGTGGTGCTCGCGCCGATGGCCGGGATCACGAACGTGGCGTTCCGCAGGTTGTGCCGGGAGTACGGCGCGGGGCTCTACGTTTGCGAGATGATCACGAGCCGGGCGCTGGTGGAGCGGCATCCGCAGACCATGCAGATGATCACGTTCGACGCCGACGAGCACCCGCGGTCGATGCAGCTGTACGGCGTCGACCCGGTGACCATGGGCGAAGCGGTGCGGATGATCGTGGCCGAGGACCTCGCCGACCACGTGGACATGAACTTCGGCTGCCCCGTCCCGAAGGTCACCCGCAAGGGCGGCGGCTCGGCGCTGCCGTACAAGCGGCGGCTGTTCGAGGACATCGTCACCGCGGCGGTGCGTGCCGCCGAGCCCGCGGGCATCCCGGTGACCGTCAAGTTCCGCATCGGCATCGACGACGACCACCTGACCTACCTGGACGCGGGCCGCATCGCCGAGGAATCCGGCGCCGCCGCCGTCGCGCTGCACGCGCGCACCGCCGCGCAGCGCTACTCGGGCACCGCCGACTGGAGCACGATCGCCCGCCTGAAGGAGGCCGTGCGCGGCATCCCGGTCCTCGGCAACGGCGACATCTTCAGCGCCGGCGACGCGCTGCGGATGATGGCCGAGACCGGCTGCGACGGCGTCGTCGTCGGGCGCGGCTGCCTCGGCCGGCCCTGGCTGTTCCGCGACCTGCAGGCCGCGTTCACCGGCCGCGAGATCCCGCCGGGACCGAACCTCGGCGAGGTGCGGCGGGTGCTGCGCAGGCACGGCGAGCTGCTCAGCGAGCACATGGGCGAGCAGAAGGGCGTCCGCGACCTGCGCAAGCACATGGCGCAGTACCTGCGCGGGTTCCCCGTCGGCTCCGACCTGCGGCACCGGTTCGGGCTGGTGTCCAGCCTCGCCGAGCTCGACGACCTGCTCGCCGACCTCGACCCGGACGTGTCGTTCCCCGCCGACGCCGAAGGCCCCCGCGGGCGCCAGGGCTCCGCCGGGAAGGTCGTGCTCCCCGAGGGCTGGCTGGACGACCCCGAGGACCGGTGCGTGCCCGCGGGCGCCGAGATCGACCACAGCGGCGGCTGACGCGACGATGCGGACCGCTCTGCTGTGCCTCGCGGCGTGCGCGCTCGCGGGGTGCTCCACCACGCCGCAGCCACCGGCCCCGGAGCAGCAGGTCCGCGACTACTTCGCCGCGAACGACGCCGCCGCCCGCGCGGGGGCGCGGGCCCAGCAGGACTTCTTCACCCGCACCCAGCACCCGGACTACGCGGACCGCACCTGCGAGCTCGACGGGCTCACGGTGCAGCTGGAACCGGCGATGAGCACGCTGCGGCCGGACCCCGGCTACCAACCGGACTCGACGGGACCGCCGCGCGGTGACGTGCGGGTCGTCGGCGTGGAGGTAACGGTCCGCCGGGACGGGACGATCATCGGCAGGCAGATCGGGTCCCAGCACCTCGTGCTGCTCGACGGGCGGGTCCACGGATTCGCCCCCTGCCCGACCGGGGGTGCCTCATGACGCGAACGGAGAACAGGCACGTGCGCTGCTGTGACGGGAAACACATCGGGCTCGGTTCGTCCGTGCGGGTGGGGAGATCCCGTTTCGCTTCCACCCGTTGGCCAGGGCCGGTACACACCAAGGCAGCCCGGCGACGTGAGACGCACTCACCAATTCGGAGCAAAGGCTGGTAAGCCGGATGAGCGAATTCCGCAGTACACGCATCCCGGCGCCTCAAGCGACCCGCCGGAGCCGACGACACCACGGACGGGAGGTGACAGCGATGACCGGATTGCGCGACGGCTTCGCCGGACCCGAACCTCTGCGCGAGGACGTCGCGCGTTCGTTGTGCCCCGCACCGGCTCCACCGCCGGACCTCGGGCCGCGACGCACGCGTCACGAGCTGGCCAACGAGGGCGGCATGGTGGAACTGCACGAGTCGATCGCCGCGCTGCTGGCGTCCCGGGGGCAGTGGCGCCAGGCCTACCACCACCTGCGCTCCGCGCTGGACCTGCTGTCCACCCAGGACACGCCGCGCGTGCCCGAACAGCTCCGGCACGAGGTGAACCGGCTGCGCCGCGAGCATGCCGAAGCCCGCGAGCAGAGCCTCCGCGACAGCCTCACCGCCAGCTACAACCGGCGCTACCTCGACGAACGCCTCGCCGACCTGCTCGCCGTCGACGGCCCGGGCGGCCTGGCCGTCGGACTCGTCGACCTGGACTGGTTCAAGCAGGTCAACGACACCTACGGGCACCTGCTGGGGGATCGGGTCCTGCAGCGGGTCGTGGACCTGCTGCAGGAGGCGCTGCCGTCGGGCTCGTTCTGCGCTCGCTACGGCGGCGAGGAGTTCGTGCTCGTGCTGCCCTCCATCGACGCGGCCCGCGCGGTGGCGGTGTGCGAGGCGGCGCGGATCCGCATCGAGCGGTTCCCCTGGTCGCAGCTGGCGCCGGGGCTGCGCGTCACCGTGAGCATCGGGATGGCGCACGAACCGGACACCGGGCAGCACGCTTCGCCGTCCGCGACCGCCGAGCAGCAGCTCATCGGCGCGGACGCGCTGCTGTACGCGGCCAAGCAATCGGGCCGCAACGCCGTCGCCTACCGTTCCGCGAGCGAGGTCCACATCGCGGGCCTGGGCGCGGAGCGGCGCGCCGGGGCCAGACTGCTCGGCTACTGAGAGCGATCTCGCCGGAACCGAAGGTACCTACACAGGGTGTATGTGCCGGTCAAGTGGCGTAACACAGTTGGGCGATCCAGCGCACGTTCTCAGCGAATCGTGCACTGATTGTGAAGAAATTGTCGCCCACTATCGTCAGTTCGGGCGATCAGCCGTACTATCTCGGGAGCGTTAAGCGATAGGACTTCGGGGAGTCGACCGCTGACGCCCATACCGAACGACGACACCATCGATTGCGACGGTGGGGAGGGAACACGGGTGCCGCAGGACCCCCGGCATGGCCAGCACGGGCACCACAGTCCCCACCAAGACGGGGGCCCGGACGAGGACAACGCCCCCGAACAGCAGTCCGGGCGGCGCCGCCGCGCGTTAGGCGACGACGGCACCGGCGGGACGCGGGTGTTCGACCTCCTGTCCAAGCACGGCAAGGCCCCCGGCGCGGGCACCGGCTCGCACCGCCGAGCCGCCGAACCCGAGCCCCCCGACGGTGGTGGCGGACGCCGGTCGCGCGCCGCGCAGCCGCAGTCCCCCGCGGCCCAGCAACCTCCCGCCGCGCAGCAACCCCCGGCCCAGCAACCGCCGGCCGCGCAGCAGCCGCCCACCCAGCAACCTCCCGCGCAGGACGCGCAGGCCGCCGAGTGGTCGGCACCCGGCCGCGCCCCGCAAGGCCCCGCCGCGCGCGGCGGCCGCGGGCAGCAGCCGCCCCCGCCGCAGGAGCCGCGCACCGGCGGCCACCGCTCCGCCGAACCGCCCGCCGACGCGCAGCCACCCGCGCGCCCCGGGCACCCGCAGACCGGCAGGCAGCCCGCCCCCGGACGTCCGCAGCGGCCGCAGGACGCGCCGCGGCGCCGCCCCGACCCGCAGCAAGCCGCTGCGGGCTCGCTGGGCGCCGCGTCGGACGCCGCGGCCACCCACATCGCCAAGGCGCTCTCCGGCGAACCCACCGCCGAGTCCGAGGCTCCGCGCAGGCGCCGGGAGGTCCCGCCCGCCGACGCGCAGCCACCCGCGCGCCCCGGCCGCCCGGGACGGCCCGGCCGCCCCGCACCGTCGCCCGCCGCCGAGGACCCCGAGGCGACCGCCGTGGTCCCCGCGGTGCCCGCCGAGCCGGAGAAGCCGCCGGCCGAGGCCACCAAGGTCACCCGCGTCCCGGAGACCGGCCCGGCGCGCGAGGCCGCGGACGAGACCGCGATCGTCGCGCCCGTCACCGCCGACGACGCCGAGGAAGCGGACGAGGACGACGCGGACTCCGCCGAGAACGACAGCGACGAGATCCGCCAGATCGACGCGACGCTGGCCAGGTTCTCCGCGGTCCACGACGAGATCGCGATCGAGGAGGACGCGCGGCGCAAGAAGTACTCGTGGCTGTTCGGCATGCGCAAGGAGCCCGAGCTGGGCCGCGACATGCCGTTCGACTTCGTCGAGGGCCGGGACGCCGGATCGTCCCGGATGGACTGGAAGAAGGAGCAGCGCAAGCGCCGCACCATCCGGATCCTCAAGGCCCTCGCGGTCGCCGCCGCGCTGACGATCTTCGTCGCGACCGGCATCGGCTGGAGCGCGAAGGCGTGGGTGGACGCGAAGTTCAAGGACATCGCCGCGCTCGACCCGAACTCCTCGTCGATCAAGGACATCTCGAAGCAGTCCGGGGACCGGAACTTCCTGCTGCTCGGTTCGGACACCCGTGCCGGGGCGACCGAGGCGGACGGGGTCGGCGACACCACCGACGAGCCCGGCGCCCGCGCCGACACGACGATGATCGCGCACATCCCGGCGGACCGGAGCCGCGTGCTCGTCGTGTCCTTCCCGCGCGACCTGCAGGTGGACATCCCGTCGTGCGAGCGCTGGAACCCGGACACCGGCCAGTACACCGGCGAGGAGGTCGCGCCGCGCCCGGCGACCAAGCTGAACGAGGCGTACGCGGTCGGCGGGCCGAAGTGCACCACCAAGGTCGTGCAGCAGCTGTCCGGCCTGTCGATCACGAACTTCCTGGGCATCGACTTCCAGGGCTTCAAGTCGATGGTGGACGCGATGCACGGCGTGGACATCTGCTCGTCCATCCCGATCGTGGACCGCAAGCTCGGCGTGGTGCTGCCGGAGGCGGGCCCGCAGACGCTGAGCGGCACGCAGGCGCTGAACTACGTGCGCGCCCGCTACGTGGAGGGCGACCCGACCTCGGACTACGGCCGGATGCAGCGCCAGCAGCTGTTCCTGTCCTCGCTGCTGCGCAAGGCGATGTCCGGGCAGGTGCTGATGGACCCGCAGAAGCTCGGCGGTTTCGTGGACGCGGTCGCGGCGAACACCTTCGGGGAGAACGTCGGCACCGACCAGCTGCTCGAACTGGGTCGCTCGATGCAGGGCATGGACGCGGGCAAGATCACCTTCATCACCGTGCCGACCACCGGTTACGCGAACGACGAGGGCAGGGAGGAACTGGACGACTCCGAGGCCGCCGCGCTGTTCCGGGCGATCATCGAGGACGCTCCGGTGTCGCCGCGGCAGGCGGGCGTGCCGGGGGCCGCGGGCGGCTCCGGCCCCGCTTCGATGGGCTCGGCATCGTTCGGCCGCGCCGCCACGGCCAAGCCGTCCGACGTGCCGGTGCGGGTGGTCAACGCCTCCGGCCGGGACGGGCTGGCGGGGCGCACCGCCGACGAGCTGGGTGCGGCGGGTTACCCGGTGGCCGGTTCGGAGACGCTGTCCGCGACGAGCGAGCGGACCGTGGTCCGCCACGGCGCGGCGAACGCGGCCGCGGCCCGGCTGCTGGCGTCCTCGGTACCGGGGGCGACCACCGTGCAGGACGACGCGGCCGGTGGTGAGCTGCGGCTGGAGCTGGGCACCTCGTACGCCGGTCCGGTGCGGGCGCCGGGCGGGCAGCAGGCCGAGATGCCGTCGGACCTGAGCACGGTGAACGCCGGCTCGGACGTGTGCGGCTGACACCACGCACCGACTTGTCCGTTTTGCTCCGTTTCCCGCTTGTTGCGGTGGAACGCGCTCTGATCGAATGGTGACGTCTGCGATTCCACTCGAACGGGGCCATCATGGTCCGTTCACCGGTGATTCACCAGCGTGCGTCCTGTCCGATTCTTCCCGGAAGTAAGGTGACCGGCATGCGTGAGGTCTACCAGGAACAGCTCGGCGATCTCGCCGAGGAGCTCGCCTCGATGTCGACCATGGTCGGAACGGCGATGGAGCGCGCCACGAAGGCGCTACTGGAGGCCGATCTGACTCTGGCCGAACAGGTCATCGAGGAGGACGTGCACGTCGACGAGGCCCGCGCCCGCGCCGAGGAGCAGGCGTTCGGCCTGCTCGCCCTGCAGGCGCCCGTGGCGGGCGACCTGCGCACCGTCATCTCCACGATCCACGCCGCCGAGGACCTGGAGCGGATGGGCGACCTGGCGCTGCACGTCGCGAAGGCGGCCCGCCGCAGGCACCCGCAGCCGGTGCTGCCGGAGCCGGTGCAGGAGTACTTCGCCGAGATGGGCCGGGTCGCGGTGGACCTGTGCGCCCGCGCCGCCGCGGTGATCCGCTCCCGCGACATCGACGCCGCCCGCGACCTGGAGGCCGCCGACGACGCCGTGGACGACCTCCACCGCCACCTGTTCACCGTGATGATGAGCTCCGAGTGGTCGCACGGGGTGGCCGCGGCGGTGGACGTGACCCTGCTGGGCCGGTTCTACGAGCGGTTCGCCGACCACGCGGTCGCCGTCGGCCGCCGGGTGGTGTTCACCGTGACCGGGAGCATGCCGACCAGCTGATCCGAGCCCGCCCCACCGGCCCGCCGTGTCCCTCTTTCGAGGGGATTTCGGCGGGCCTTTTCACGCCATCAGGTCACGCGTCGTGTCCGCCGCTGTTCGGAGGGCCGCTGAACTGCGAGAACAGGACCCGAAACGGCAAACGACGTATTAATACTCGGTCTCACCAGTCGTTGGGCCGAATGCAGTATGCGAAGGTCGTGCCGTGACCAGCACCGACGCCTCGCCCCTCGCCGCCGTCCCACCGGAGGCCGAGGGTGCATAACAGTCCGACCGTGCACCGCCGGCGCCTCGGCGGTGAACTGCGCAAGCTGCGCGAATCCGCGGGCCGCACGCACCGCGAGGTCGCCGCCCACCTGGACTGCTCGCAGGGCAAGATCAGCCAGATCGAGCTGGGCCGGGTGCCGGTGCGCACCTCCGACGTGCGGCTGATGGCCGAGTTCTACGGCATCACCGGTGACCGGATCGACGAGCTGATCGAACTCGCCCAGGGCTCCAAGGAGCGCGGCTGGTGGCAGCGGTACCCGACGACCGCGCAGCGCCCCGGCTTCGAAACGCACCTGGGCCTGGAGACGGCGGCGAAGGCGGTCAGCTGCTTCGGCGCCGACCCCATCCCGGAACTGCTGCACACCGCCGAGTACTCCACCGCCCTGTTCGACGCGGAGCTGCACGCCCCCACCGAGGCGGACCGGCAGGAGCGGCTCACCGTCACCACCACCCGCCAGCAGCGGCTGCTCGGCGCGGAACCGCTGGAGCTGTGGGCGGTGCTGGACGAGGCGGCGCTGCGCCGCAGCGTCGGCGGGCCGGTCGTGATGCGCCAGCAGCTGGAGCACCTGGTGCTGATGGGCTACCGGCGGAACGTGACCATCCAGGTGCTGCCGTTCGCGCACGGCGGGCACCCGCTGATGGGCGAGCGGATCTCGGTGTTCTCGTTCCCCTCGGACGCCGACCCGCAGGTCGTGCACGTCGGGGACGCCGCGGGCTCGCGCTTCCTGGACAAGCCCGCCGACACCGGCGACTACCTGACCGCGTTCGAGAAGGTCTGCGGCATCGCGCTGCCCCCGAAGGAGTCCAGCGCCTACATCTCCGCGGTCGCCGACGACTGGAAGGCCTGAGCACGACCGGAGCCCGCCCCGGCGGTGCGGGACGGGCTCCGGTGCCGGGGTTCGCTCAGCCGAAGCGGCCGGAGATGTAGTCCTCGGTGGCCTTCTGGCTGGGGTTGGAGAAGATCCGCCCGGTCTCGTCGATCTCGACGAGCTGGCCGGGTTCGCCCACCGCGCGCAGGTTGAAGAACGCGGTCTGGTCGCTGACCCGCGCCGCCTGCTGCATGTTGTGCGTGACGATGACGATCGTGTACTCCTGCTTCAGCGTGGAGATCAGGTCCTCGATCGCCAGCGTGGAGATCGGGTCCAGCGCCGAGCACGGCTCGTCCATCAGCAGCACGTCCGGCTGCACGGCGATGGCCCGCGCGATGCAGAGCCGCTGCTGCTGACCGCCGGAGAGGCCCCCGCCGGGCTTGCCCAGCCGGTCCTTGACCTCTTCCCACAGGTTCGCGCCGCGCAGCGCCCGCTCGGTGACCTCGTCGAGGTGCTTCTTGTTCTTCTCCCCGGCGAGCTTCAGCCCGGCCACGACGTTGTCCCGGATGGACATGGTGGGGAACGGGTTGGGCCGCTGGAAGACCATGCCGATGGTGCGGCGCACCTGCACCGGGTCGACGTGGGCGCCGTAGATGTCCTCGCCGTCGAGCAGCACCTTGCCGTCGACGCGGGCTCCCGGCACGACCTCGTGCATGCGGTTCAGCGACCGCAGCACGGTCGACTTGCCGCAGCCGGAGGGGCCGATGAACGCGGTGACGCTGCGGGCCGGAACCTGCAAGGTCACGTCCTGCACGGCGTGGAACTTGCCGTAGTACAGGTTGAGGTCCTTGATGTCGAGACGCTTGGCCATGGGATCCGCCCTACTTGGTCTTGACGGCGAACAGCCTCGACAGCAGCGACGCCACGAGGTTGATCAGCATGATGACGAGAACGAGGGTGAGCGCGGCGCCCCACATGCGGGCGGCGCCGGCGGCGGTGCCGGTCCCGCGCTCCATGAAGATCGTGAGCGGCAGGGACGCGAGCTCGCCGCCGAACATGTCGTAGCTGATCGAGCTGGAGTAGCCCACGAGGATCAGCAGCGGCGCGGTCTCGCCCAGCACGCGCGCGAGCCCGAGCATGACGCCGGTGAGGATGCCGGACAGCGCGGTGGGCAGCACGACCTTCACGATCGTCTTCCACTTGGGCACGCCCAGCGCGTAGGACGCTTCGCGCAGCTCGTCCGGGACGATCAGCAGCATCGTCTCGGTGACGCGCACGACCACCGGCACCATCAGCAGCACCAGCGACAGCGCCACCGCGAACCCGCTCCGGTTGAAGCCGAACGTGGTGATCCACAGCGCGTAGATGAACAGGCCGGCCACGATCGACGGGAGGCCGCTGAGGATGTCCACCATGAAGGTGGCGACCTTCGCGAACCGCGAGTTCTGCCCGTACTCGATCAGGTAGATTGCGACCAGCACGCCCAGCGGCACCGAGATGACCGCGCAGATGAGCCCTTCGAGCAGGGTGCCCGCGAGCGCGTGGTTGATGCCGCCGCCGAAGTCGGTGGGCAGCAGCCCGTTGAACGAGTGCGTCCACCAGGTGCTGCTCAGCACCGGGGCGAGCCCGCGCTGCAGCAGGGTGATCAGCACCCACAGCAGCGGGATGACGGCGATCACGAACGCCGCGGTGAACACGGTGGTCGCGAGGTGGTTCTTGAACTTGCGGGCGAACCCGAGGTGCTGGAACGCCGGGGGTGCGGCGGGGCGCTCGACGTCAGCGGCGTTCGTTGTCATGACTTCCCCTTACCGCTGGCGCTCTCGATCCACCGGGCGAGCGCGTTCACCGCGAAGGTGATGACGAACAGCACCAGACCGGCGGAGATGTAGGCGCCGACCTGCATGTTGTTGTTGAACTCGCCGGAGCCGAGCGCGATCTTCGAGGCGAACGTCGCGCCCACGTCGAACAGGCTGAAGTTCGGTCCGCTGTTGACCGTGCTGAGGATGACGGTCAGCGCCACGGTCTCGCCGAGCGCGCGGCCGAGGCCGAGCATCGAACCGCCGATGAAGCCGTTGCGGCCGAACGGCCACACCGTCGTCCGCACGACCTCCCAGCGGGTGGCGCCGAGCGCCTGGGCACCTTCGATGTGCGCCTTCGGCGTCCGCTGGAACACTTCGCGGGTGACGCCGGTGATGGTCGGCAGGATCATCACGGCGAGCACGATGCCCGCGGTGAAGATGTTCATGCCGCCGTCGGCGGGCGCGTTGCCGTCCGCGAAGATCGGGATCCAGCCGAGGTTCTGGTTCAGCCAGAGCGCGACCGGCTTGAGCACCGGCCCCAGCACCAGCACGCCCCACAGGCCGTAGATCACCGAGGGCACCGCGGCCAGCAGGTCGACGATGTAGGCGAACGGGCGGGCCAGCGAGCGCGGCGCGTACTGGGTGAGGAACAGCGCGATGCCGCACGCGATGGGCATCGCGAACACCAGCGCGACCAGGGAGCTCGCCACCGTCACCCAGGCGAGGTCGGCGATGCCGAAGCTCAGCTCGTTCGGGTCGGAGGTGTCCCACACCCGGCTGAACAGGAAGTTCACCTGGTTCGCCTGCAACGAGGGCACGGCCCGGATCAGCAGGAAGATCCCGATCGCCGCGATCAGCGCGACGACGAAGATCCCGGACCCGGTCGCGAGGGACTGGAATGCGCGGTCCCCGATGCGGACGACCTTCTTCGGTTCGTCCGCCGGGGGCGCTTCGGGAGCGGAAATGACGGCCTCCGGTCCGGAAGTGGATGCCGAAACGCCCGTGGGGGGCCCCGGGGGGGGGGGGGCCCCCCGGCGGGGGGGGGGGGGTTTGGGGTGGGTTACAGGGGGGGGGCCGCGGGGGGAGGGGGGGGGGGGGGGGCGGCCCCCGGGGGCCGCGGCGGCGG
>NZ_JAIUKB010000056.1:0-59852 GCF_020176785.1 Saccharopolyspora sp. 6V
TGCCCTGCGCCCCCCCCCTGTCGGGGGGGCGCGGGGGGGGGGGGGGGGGGCCGCCCCCCCCCCCGCGCCCCGGGGGGGCCCCCCCCCCCCCCGGGGGGGGCCCGGGGGGGGGCGGCCCCCCCCCGGGCGCTGGTCGGCTCTTGTCGAGTCGTTCACTGCTACGTGCAGCCTCTCACTGGTGGAGGGTCAGGTCCGTCACGCGATCGCGTCGACGGCGCCCAGCACCTTCTGCTTGAACGCCTCGGGCAGCGAGACGTAGCCGGCCTCCTCCAGCTGCGCGGCGTCCGCGTTGGCGGCGACGGTCAGCACGGCCTTCACGGCCTTGGCGGTCTCCGGGTCGTAGCCCTTCGAGCAGACGATCTCGTAGGTGTTGAGCACGATCGGGTAGACGCCCGGCTGCTTGTTGCCGTAGATCGAGTCGAGGTCGACCCGCAGGTCGTGGCCCTCGCCCTCGACCTTGGCCCCGTCGATGGCCTTGCCGACGTTCTCGGTGGTCAGGTCGACCGGGCCGGCACCGCCGTCGATCTTGGCGATGCCGAGGCCGAGGTTCTTCGGGAAGGACCACTCGACGTAGGTGATGGCACCCGGGGTGGCCTTGACGGACTGGGCGACCTGGTCGCTCCCCTCGCGACCCTGGCCGATGCCCGGCCCCGACTGGAACTGCTTGCCCTCGCCCTTCCAGGCGCCGCCGGTCGCGGTGCTGAGGTACTTCTGGAAGTTGTCCGAGGTGCCGGACTCGTCGGAGCGGAAGAACGGGACGACGGCGAGGTCCGGCAGCTGCTTGCCGGGGTTCAGCGCGGCGACCGCCGGGTCGTTCCAGTTCTTGATCTGGCCCTGGTAGATCTTCGCGATCACGTCGGCGTTGAGCACCAGGTCGTCAACGCCTTCGACGTTGTAGGACACCGCGATGGGGCCGAAGACCATCGGGATGTTCCACGCCGGGTTGCCCTGGCAGCGCTCGGCGGCCTTGGCGACCTCGCCGTCGGCCTCGTCCAGCGGCGAGTCGGAGCCGCCGAAGTCGATCTGCCCGGCGGTGAAGGCGGCGACGCCCTTGCCGGAGCCGGACTTGGTGTAGTTGAGTTGCTGGCCTTCGCAGGCGATGCCGTAGTCGCGGGCGAACACGTCCATGGCGTTCTTCTGCGCGGAGGAACCTTCGGCGGAGACCGGCTTGGTGCCGCAGTCGACGTTCAGCCCGGCCAGCGCCGGGTTGCCGCCGCCCTGGGGAACGTTCTGGTCGGTGCCGCAGGCGGACAGCACGAGCGTGCCGGCCGCGAAGAATCCGAGCGCAGCACTGTGCCGCTTGATCTTCACTTCGTTCCTCCAGATCAGGGAAACACCGTGGGCGCGGCGCGCTGCCGCTCGTCTCCGAACGCTAAGCAGTGGGAGTGGATTCGCGCCATGCAACGGGTGAACGCGAAGTGAACAAGGCACGCTAAGTAAGCAGCGCCACGTTCCAACGGGTGACCGTCCACCATCTCGTGATCCAGGCGTTCGCAATCAGTGATCCAGACGGAGGGGGCGGATCACCGCCCGAACTGCACGTCCAGATCGGTGCGCTCGAAGCCCAGGCGCTGGTAGACCTTGATCGCGGGAGCGTTGTCGCCCTCGACGTAGAGCAGGACCTCCGCGCAGCCGGCCGCACGCAGGTGGCGCAGCCCGGCCGCGGTCAGCACCTTCCCCAGGCCACTACCCTGCGTGTCCGGATCCACGCCGACGACGTACACCTCGCCGCGCCCGTCCGGGTGGACCTTCGTCCAGTGGAAACCCAGCAGGCGGTCCTGCGGGTCCACTGCGAGGAAGAAGCCGGCCGCGTCGAACCAGTCCTCCGCTTCCTTCTCGCGCAGATCCGCCTCGCTCATCGCGCCCTGTTCCGGGTGCCATCGGAACGCTCGGTGATTGACCTCGACGACGGCGGCCTCGTCGGAGCCGGGCCGGAACGCGCGGATCGACACGCCGCCGGGCGCCGGGGCCTCCGGCAGTTCGGCGTCGGCGAGCCGCAGCCCCATCCGCCACAGCTCGCGCGGGCGGGCGAAGCCGAACCGCTCCGCCAGCCGCAGCGCACCCGGGTGCTCGCCGTGCGACCAGATCCGCAACCGGCCGGTGTCCTCGCCCGCGCCCTCCACCGGCAGGTCGGCGCGCTCCAGCAGCGCCCGCACCAGCCGGGTGCCGACGCCGCCGCGGCGCTGCGCCGGGTGCACGGCGAGCTCGGCGACCAGCAGGCCGGCCGCCTCGTCCGCGGTGTCCAGGTGCGCGTAGCCGAGCAGCTCGTCCGCCGCGTTCCGCACCACGAAGTGCTCGGAGCGGACGTCCGCCTGCACCGGCTCGATCTGCTGCGCCACGTCGCGGTGCGCGCGCAACCGCATGAGCACGTGCTCGCCCGCGGGCGCCACCCCGTCGGCCTCCGCGGCCGCGTCGAGCAGCGCCACCACCTCGGCCACCTCGGCCTGGTCCAGTCCGTTCCGCCACGTCAGCTGCACGGGCCCGACGTTACCCACCGAACCCCGCCCGGCACACGTGACGAACTCGGCACGACACCCCGGCGGGGCCGAATCCCGCGCCCGCCCGGATCTCGTCCGCCGGAACATCCCGCCGCCCGGTGGCACGATCACCAGGCCGCAGAACCACCCCACCGGCTGTCCTCGTGCGCGGGCTCGGACCGTCGCCCCCCGTCGGCCGAGCCCTCCGCCCCTGAGCCCGGGAGGAGGGCGGACCTAGACCGGCCGACACCGCCCCCGCAGCTCGGCGCGGCGGGGGCGGTGCGGCGGTGTCGGCTCAGGAGTGGGCGGCGATGATGGCTTCGGCCGCTTCGACGGCGCCGGAGGTGGCGGGCTGCTGCGGCTGGGCGGAGCGGGCGGGGCGGACGAACTTGTAGCCCACGTTGCGCACCGTGCCGATCATCGAGTCGTACTCGGCGCCGAGCTTCGCCCGCAGCCGCCGCACGTGCACGTCGACCGTGCGGGTGCCGCCGAAGAAGTCGTAGCCCCACACCTCCTGCAGCAGCTGCGCGCGGGTGAACACCCGTCCCGCGTGCTGCGCCAGGTACTTGAGCAGCTCGAACTCCTTGTAGGTGAGCTCCAGCGCCCGCCCCTTCAGCCGTGCCGTGTAGGTGGCCTCCTCGATCACGAGGTCGCCGACCGACAGCGAACCGTCGGCGGTGGCGCTCTCCCCGGCCCGGCGGGTGGTGAGCAGCCGCATCCGGGCGTCCACCTCGGCGGGGCCGCTGGTCGGCAGCAGGATGTCGTCCACACCCCACTCGGCGCTGATGGTGACGAGCCCGCCCTCGTTGACGATCGCGATCACCGGGGCGTCCCCGGCGGCGAGGACGCGGCACAGGTCCCTGGCTCCGGCCAGGTCGGTGCGGGCGTCGACGAGCACCACGTCGTGCGTCCCGGCGGAGAGGATCGCTCCGGGGTCGGGGGGCAGGACGCGCACCCGGTGCGGCAGCAGTGCCAGTGCGGGCAGTGCGGCTTCACCGTTCAGATCGCTGGTCAGCAGCAGCAGTTCGGAACTCATGTGGGGGTGCCTCCCGTCCCAGGGCCATCACCGAAGCGGCGGCTCGCGGAGGCCGACCGGACGGCGCGACAGACCGGACGACCCGGCTTCGTTGCCTGTGGATGCCGAGCACAATACCCCTCATGAGCACGAAAACCCCAGGTGAACCGGACGGCATCACATTTGTGAAGGCAACGCGAACCCGTGTTGCGCCGATGTTTCGGCCGACGCCGATCACGCTCTCGACCTCGGACGGGGTGCGGCTGCGCGGGCAGTACCTGAGCGGCCCGGGCAGCGCCGGAGTGGCGTTCGCGGTCGGGCACGGCTTCACCAACCACGTCCGGAAACCGGCGGTGCGGGCGGTGCTGCGGCGGCTCGCCGAGCACGGGGCGGTGCTCGCCGTGGACTTCCGCGGGCACGGGCGCTCCGGCGGAGCAAGCTCGGTCGGCCCCGCCGAGGTCGCGGACATGTCGGCGGCGCTGGAACGGCTCCGCGAGCTCGGGCACCGGCGGGTGGTGAGCGTCGGGTTCTCGCTCGGCGGCGCGGTCGCGCTGCGCCAGGCCGCGCTGGCCGGACCGGCGGAGCGGCCGGACGCGATGATCTCGGTGAGCGGGCCCGCGCGCTGGTGGGTGCGGGACACCCCGGCGATGCGGCGGGTGCACTGGCTGCTGGAGCAGCCGCACGGCCGGTGGGCGGCACGGCTGCTGGGCGTGCGCCTCGGCGAGGAGTGGGCCGAGGTCCCGGCCTCGCCGATCGAACTGGCACCGCTGCTCGCGCCGACCCCGGCGCTGCTGGTGCACGGCACCGACGACCACTACTTCCCGGTGTCCGACGCGGAGGCCCTGCACGCGGCGGCCGGTGGCGAGCTGTGGCTGGAGCGGGGCATGCGGCACGCGGAGAGCGCGACCACCCCGGAGCTGGTGGACCGGATGGCGCGCTGGGCCCGCACCGCCGTCGAGCGGTGCGCCGAGCGCGGTTGAGCGGGCGTTCCGGGGGATGTTGTCCAGGACACCTGTCGGCGTCCGGTGCTCAGGTGCGAAGGTGAACCGCACCGGATCACCCCGACCACGCCATCCGCTCACGAGAGAAACGGACCGCCCGCGGTGAAGAAGCTCGTCGTCACGCTGCTCCTCGTCCTCGGCCTGCTGGTCGTCGCCGACTACGGCGCGGCGTCGATCGCCGAGTACCAGGTGTCGCAGCAGGTCCGCGAGCAGCTGGAGCTCGACGAGGACCCGTCGGTGCGGGTGCACGGCTTCCCGTTCCTCACCCAGGCCGTCGCCGGGGACTACCGGGACGTGGAGCTCGCGGCGAAGGCCGTCCGCGTCGGCCGGCTCAGCGAGCTCGGCGTCGAGGCGAACCTGCACCACGCGCGCGTCCCGCTGAGCGACGTCGTCGGGGGCACCGCGAACGAGATCCAGGTGGACGAGCTGGTCGGCCGGGTGAAGCTGAAGGCCTCCGACGTGGGGCGCTTCATCGGCATCACCGACCTGACGATCAACCCGGCGCCGAAGGACGCCCTCGACGAACCGGCGGACGACGCCAACGAGGGTTCCAGCGGCACCGCCGGGACGGGGACGAGCGATCGGAGCCGCGCGAAGGTGGCGCTGGACGGGTCGCTGGACATCGCGGGCAACGACGTGCGGGTGAAGGTGATCGCGGTGCTGTCGCTGCTCAACGGCCAGCTCACCATCGAACCGAAGAAGCTGGACATCGCCGACCAGGCGCTGTCGGACATCCCGCTCGGCGACGTCTTCGAGAAGTCGATCCTGCAGCAGTTCACCACCACCATCGACCCGGGCGTGCTGCCGTTCGAGGTGCGGCCCACCGCGGTGCGGGTGGAGCGCGGCGCGCTGGTCATGGAGGGCACCGCGGAGGACGTGACGATCGGCGCCGGCGGGGTGACCACGGGATGACCGGCTGGATCGTGCTACTGGTCGTGGTCGCCGCGACGCTCGCGTTCGGCGTCTGGTGGCGTTCCCGCGAAGGCCGGGTGCGGCCGGCGAGCGGGCGGCTCGGGGCGGCGGGCGCGGACCGCGGCGCGACCGCCACCGAGGACGATCGCGGCTCCGGGAAGACCGGCGAGCCCGCGGGCGTTGCACCCGACGTGTCCGACCACCTGCCCGAAGGCCTGCGCACCCGGCTCGGCGACCTCGGCGGAGCCGGGGTGACGCTGCTGCAGCTGTCCACCACGTTCTGCGCGCCGTGCAGGCACACCCGGATCCTGCTGGCCGACCTGGCGCAGCGCACCGAGGGGATGCGGCACGTCGAAGTGGACCTCACCGACCACCCCGAGTGGTCGACGCCGCTGCGGGTGCACCGCACGCCGACGACGCTGGCGCTGGACGCCGCCGGGCGGGAGCTGTTCCGGGTCGGCGGCGTGCCCCGCCGCGACGAGCTCACCGCCGCGCTGCGCCCGCACCTGCCATGATCGCCCGGATGCTGGGAAACCCGGTGGGCGCCGCGTCCGGCGATCTCCGCCACACCACCCGACACGTGCCCCGCACCGACGTTGAGCTGCGGGTTCTCGGCCGCGCGTCGATGCGGCAGACCGAGCGGTGCGTCTCACCCAGTGAACGTTCTTCCCGCCGATCGGTCGGGACGGGTAGCCTCCGAGCCGTGCGCGTACTGCTGACCCGACGGCGCGCGGTGGACTTCTGCCGCGTGGGCAGCAGCCTGTGTCCGGAGCGCTGACCGGGCGGTGAACGATGCGCGCGGCGCTCGCGGTGGAACCTTCCCCGCGCAGCAGCCCGCATCCCGCACCGCCGGCCGGGCCGGGCGATCAGCCGGTTCCCGAGCTCCGGTCCACCCTGTCGGTCCAGCCAACGGAGGATGCCCATGCCCGCCACCCTCGACCCGCGCGGAATCCGCTTCACCGCCGCCATCACCAGCGTGATCCTGGCCATCGGCCTGGTCACCGGGAGCTGGCGGGTGCTCGCGGTGCAGACGGTCCTGTTCGCGCTGTGCGCCTTCGTCGGCATGGGCCTGAACCCGTGGGGCGCGGTGTACCGCTCGGCGGTGGCGCCGCGGCTGCGCGCCATCCCGGAGTCGGAGCGGGAGTCGCCGGCGCCGGTGCGCTTCTCGCAGGGGGTCGGGTTCGCGTTCGCGGTGGTCGCCACCGCCGGATACGCCTTGGAGTGGACGACGCTCGGCATGGTCGCCAACGCGCTGGCCTTGGTCGCGGCGCTGTTGAACGCGGCGTTCGGCTACTGCCTGGGCTGCCAGCTGTACCTGGTGCTGCGCCGGTTCGGGCCGGTGAAGCAGGAGGCCCGCTGATGGGCCCGCAACACACGTGCAAGGAACGAGAACGAGAAGGAGTCGCTCGATGAGCCGTGCAGAGGTCCTGGTCTCCACCGATTGGGCCGAACAGAACCTGAACACCGACAAGGTCGTGTTCGCCGAGGTGGACGAGGACACGACCGCCTACGACGGCGGCCACATCCCGGGCGCCATCAAGCTGGACTGGCGCAACGACCTGCAGGATCACGTGCGCCGCGACTTCGTCAGCCGGGAGGGCTTCGAGAAGCTGCTCTCCGCCAAGGGCATCTCGAACGACGACACCGTGATCCTCTACGGCGGCAACAACAACTGGTTCGCCGCCTACGCCTACTGGTACTTCAAGCTCTACGGCCACTCGGACGTGAAGCTGCTCGACGGCGGGCGCAAGAAGTGGGAGCTCGACGGCCGCCAGCTGGTCAAGGACGAGCCGAACCGCGGCGCCACCAGCTACCAGGCGCAGGACCCCGACACCTCGATCCGCGCGTTCCGCGACGAGGTCGTCGACGCGATCGGCACCAAGAACCTGGTGGACGTGCGCTCCCCCGACGAGTTCGCGGGCAAGCTGGTCGCCCCCGCGCACCTGCCGCAGGAGTCGGCGCAGCGCGCCGGGCACATCCCGCAGGCGGTGAACGTCCCGTGGAGCAAGACCGCCAACGAGGACGGCACCTTCAAGTCCGACGACGACCTCAAGAAGATCTACGCCGAGGCCGGGCTGGACGACTCGAAGGACACCATCGCCTACTGCCGCATCGGCGAGCGCTCCTCGCACAGCTGGTTCGTGCTCCGCGAGCTGCTGGGGCACGCGAACGTGAAGAACTACGACGGTTCCTGGACCGAGTACGGCTCGCTGGTGGGCGTGCCGGTCGCGAACCCGAGCCAACAGGAGGCGTGACATGAGCCTGGACGGATGCGGTGCGCCGCAGCAGGGGGCGACGGCCGTCGCCGAGGACACCGATCAGGTCGTGGTGACCGGCAAGGTGCGCTCCGGCGCGGCTCCGGTCGGCGGGGCGTTCGTGCGACTGCTGGACGCGACCGGGGAGTTCACCGCCGAGGTCGTGTCCTCGGCGGAGGGCGACTTCCGGTTCTACGCGGCTCCCGGGTCGTGGACGGTGCGCGCGCTGCACCGCGACGGCAAGGGCCAGTCGGACGTGTCCGCGTCCGGTCCCGGCGTGCACCCGGTGGACATCGCGGTCGCCTGATCCCGACCGCTCCCGGAGGGCCGGTACCCCGCGCGGGTACCGGCCCTCCGGCGTTCGCGGGGGTCAGACCTTCGTGGAGCGCAGCAGCGCGAAGGCGCGCTCGTCCCGGTCGGGGGGGGCCGGCTCGGAGCCGTCCGCGCAGCCGACGGTGGTGAACTCGACGATCTCCCAGCCGGTGCGCGCGAACAGCCGCTTCAGCCCGGTCTCGGAGAAGATCCAGAAGTTGGTGGCGTCGTCGTTCGCCTCCGCCGGGTCCAGCAGGTACGCCACCGGCTGCTCCCGCAGCGGCGTGCCGTCCGGTGCCTGCCGCGCGACCCGGGTGGACAGGAAGCACAGCTCGGCCCGCTGGGCCAGCGCCTCCAGCACGTAGAACGGGTTCTTCAGGTGGTAGAGCAGCCCCAGGAAGAACACCGCCCCGTAGTGCTGCGCGGGCAGCGCGAACTGCGAGTCGAGGTCGATCTCGTGCACCCGCACCTCGGAGGACAGCTCCTCGACGAGCCGCCGCGCCCCGCGCAGTCCGTTGAAGTTCGTCGGCGGGTTGTCCACCACGTCCACCGAGCAGCCCAGCTCGTGCTCCAGGAAGAACCCGAAGTCGCCGTCGGCGGCACCGATGTCGGCGATCCGGCTGCCCGCGATCCGGTCGAACACCTGCCGCTGCGGGCCGGTGAGCAGCCGGTCCAGGTGGAAGATGTTCGCCATCGTGTCGTACGGGTACCAGTCGAACTCGGCGGGAGCGATCTTCTCCTTGCGCGCGAGCAGCTCCTCGCGGAAGGCCAGCGCGCGTTCGCGCAGCGTGTCGAAATCGGTCATGTCGGCCCGGTTCCCCCCAGTTCTGGCGGTCTGCTGCCTGCGAATCATGCCCGACGCCACACCCCACGTGGTGCGCGCGGTGGTTATCCTTTGCGCGTGGAACTCATACCTTTCCTGCACTACGGCCTCGTCACGCTGCTCGGCATCGCCACGGTGATGGTCCTGTGGTTCGCCGGGTACGTGCTGTACCGGCTGTACAACGACTGACCCGCGGCGGTTCGCGCGCGGGTGCCGCGGGTAATCTCCGAACGATGAGCACGACGTCCAACCAGCCGGAGCCCGGCAGCGGCGACGCGGCCGTGCAGGCCGCCGCGGAGCGCGCCGAGAAGACCCGGTCCCGCAACGTTCCGACCTTCGACGACCTGCCCGGCGTCGGTGACACCGCGAACCTGCGCGAGGGTCCCGACCTGAACAGCGCGTGCTTGATGCTGCTGCCGCTGGTCGGGGTGTGGCGCGGCGAGGGCGAGGCGTCGCACCCGTCGCTGGACGAGAGCTACCGGTTCCTGCAGCAGGTCACCTTCGCCCACGACGGGCGCCCGTTCCTCTACTACGAGAGCAGGGCGTGGCGGCTCGACGGCGAGGGCGGTTCCGTGGTGGAGCCCGCGTTCCGCGAGGTCGGCTTCTGGCGGCCGCAGCCGGACGACACGATCGAACTGCTGCTGGTGCACAGCTCCGGCGTCTCGGAGATGTTCTTCGGGCAACCGCGGGGCAAGACGACCTGGGAGCTGTCCACGGACGCGGTGATCCGCACCCCCACCGGCGAGGACGCGACGGCGGCGAGCCGGCTCTACGGCGTCGTCGACGGGTCGCTGGCCTACGTGGAGGAGCGCGCGACCTCGGAGCACGAGCTGCAGCCGCGGCTGTCGGCGAAGCTGGAGCGCATCGTCGGCTGACGTCCCCTCGATCTCGCACGTGCCCCGCGGTGCCGCACCGCGGGGCACGTCGCGCTTCAGTACAGCGATTCGTAGCGGCCGGTGAGCTCCCGGGTCAGCTCCGGATCGACCGCCAGCGGGACCCCGTCGAGCGCGTTCACCGGGGTGATGAGCCGGACGCTGGAGGTCATCCACACGCCGTCCGCGGTGCGCAGCTCCGCCTGGTCGAACGGTTCGACCCGCGTCTCCCAACCGGCCTTCTCGGCGGCGCGGAACAGCGCGCCCTGCGTGGTGCCGGGCAGGATCCCGGTGCTCGGCGGCGGGGTGCGCAGCGTCCGGCCGCGGGCGATGACGACCGCCGACGTGGGGCCTTCGAGCACCGAGCCGTCGGTGGCGGTGAAGATGACCTCGTCGGCGCCGCGGCGTTCCGCTTCGCGCAGCGCGGCCATGTTCGTCGCGTACGACAGCGTCTTCGCCGACAGCAGCAGCCACGGCGCCCGTTCCTTGAGGTCGGGCGCGATCCCGCGGTCGAGGGTGACCGCCGAGACGCCGTCCTGGCGCTTGCGCAGCGTGTCGGCGCCGACCGAGGACCCGGTGGCGAAGCCGGTGGGGGTGCCGTCGCCGCCGTCGACGCCGCGGCTGCACACGAGCTTGAGGGCCATCTCGCGCTCGGCTTCCCAAGGCCACGCGTCGATCACCGCTCGGGTGGCGCGCTCCCACACCTCGCGCGGCGGGGCGGGCAGGTCCAGCAGCGCGGCCGAGCGCTCCAGGCGGTCCAGGTGCGGGCCCAGCTCCCGCGGTTCCCGCGCCACCACCAAGATCGTTTCGAAGATTCCGTCGCCGCGGGTGACCGACAGGTCGTCGGCGCGCATCAGCGGCGCCTCCGGATCGGCCAAGGTCCCGTCCAGCAGTGCCAGTACACGCATACCCGCAGCCTAGGCGCCCTGCCGCGGGCCGGTGCCGCGCAGGGGTGGGCCCCGGCGGGCGGGCCCGGTCCCGCGATCAGCGGCGGCACCCGCCGTCCGCGCGAGGGGAGTTCGCGGACGGATGCCGGGGGTGCGGGGCATACGATCGGAGGCGAGCCGCCGCCTTCGAGCACAGGAGCCAGCAGTGGGTGAGAAGGGATCGCTGCGCACCACACTGCACCGGCACGGCCTGCGGGTCACCCCGCAGCGCCAGCTGGTGCTCGATGCCGTGCGCGAACTGGGGCACGCGACCCCCGAGCAGGTGTGCCGCCAGGTGCGGGACACCGCGCACGCGGTGAACATCACGACGATCTACCGTGCCCTGGACGTGCTGGAGGAGATCGGGTTGGTGCGCCACACCCACCTCGGGCACGGCGCTCCCACGTACTCGGCGGACGAGCACGAGCACGTGCACCTGGTGTGCCACCGGTGCGGGGAGATCGACGAGGTGCCGTGCGACCTGCTCGACGACCTCGCGGAGCTGCTGCGGCGGCGGCGCGGGTTCGAGCTGGACGCCACGCACCTGGCGCTGTCGGGGACGTGCCGCGCGTGCCGCGGCCCCGAGGGCGCCGACCATCCGGAGCGCGCGGTCGAGGAGACACGATGAACTCACCCCTGCTGGAGCTGCCCGGAGCCGTGGCGGCTCCCGAGGAGGCCTCGCTGGACACCTCGCTCGACGTGGGGGTCGCGTGGCACTTCGGCGACCCGTTCGCCGAGCAGCGGTCGGCGACGCGTTCGGCGGTGGTGGTGGACCGCTCGCACCGCCGGATCATCGCGGTGCCCGGCGAGGAGCGGTTGAGCTGGCTGCACCTGGTGCTCTCGCAGCACCTCACCGAGCTGCCGGAGGGCCGGGGGACCGAGGCGCTGGTGCTGGACAGCCAGGGGCGGGTCGACTGCCACCTGCTGCTCGCGCACCACGACGGCGTCGTCTACCTGGACACCGAGGCGGACGCGCAGGCGTCCAGCGCGCTGCCGTCGATGGGCGTGGACGGCAGGCAGCCGCTGCTGGAGTACCTGGAGGCCATGCGGTTCTGGTCGAAGGTCGAACCGCGCGACGCCTCCGACGAGTTCGCGCTGCTGAGCGTGCTGGGGCCGGACGCGGTGGACCTGCTCGGCAAGGCGGGCGTCACCGACGTGCCGACGAAGCCGTACGAGGTGGCCGGGCTCCCCGGTGGCGGGTTCGCGCGGGCGGTGCCGTTCCGCGGGCTGTACACGGTGGACCTGGTGGTGCCGCGCGAGTCGCTGGTGGACTGGTGGACCCGGGTGACCGATGCGGGGGTGCGCCCGGCGGGCACGATGGCCTACGAGTCGCTGCGCGTGGAGGCGCTGCGGCCGCGGGTCGGCGTGGACACCGACGAGCGGGCGATCCCGCACGAGCTGGGCTGGATCCACACGGCCGCGCACGTCGCGAAGGGCTGCTACCGGGGCCAGGAGACGGTGGCGAAGGTGCACAACGTGGGCAAGCCGCCGCGGCGCATGGTGCTGCTGCACCTGGACGGCTCGGTGGAGATCCGCCCGGAGACCGATGATCCGGTGTGGCACGGCGAGCGCAAGGTGGGCCGGGTCGGTTCGGTGGTGCTGCACCACGAGCTGGGCCCGGTGGCGCTGGCGATGCTGAAGCGGACCGCGCCGGTGGACGTGGAGCTGGTGGCGGGCGATGCCGCGGAGGGCCGGGCGGTGGCCGCCGCGGTCGATCCGGACTCGGTGCCGCCGGACACCGGTGAGCCGCCGGGGCGGATCGCGGCGCAGGGTCTTCGCGGCCGCTGACCCGGTGCCCCCGACCGGCGACCACACCGGGTGATGCTGATGGATTCCGTCACCCTGACAGGGGATATTTGACGGATCGGAACAACTGCGCGGCGCCGCCGGTGTGCCAAGATCACCCCATGACACGGTCGCCGGATCCGACGGGCGCGGTCCTCGCCGTCGCCCCGGCGCGGCCGGGCCGCGACGAGTCCGGTTCCGACGTCGTCGCCCGGTTCGCGCGCACCGCGGCGGACTGCGCCCGCGTCGGCGCCGCCGTGCTGGACCTGGCGCCGGTGCCGGGAGTTCCGCTGGCCGAGCCGGTCCGGGCCGTGCACCGGGCCGGGTTGCTGGCCCGCGTCGCCGCGACTCCCGATGCCACGCCGGCCGAACTGCTGTCGTGCGGTGCGGACGCGCTGTGCGCGCCGCTGGACGCGCCGGCCGAGTTCCTCCGCGAGTTGCGGGCGGGCGTGGCGGAGCGCGGTGCGGCGCTGCACCTCCTGGCCCGCGGAGCGGCGGAGCTGGCGCTGCTGCGGGACGTCCCGGAGCCCGCGCACGTCGTGGTGGTCTTCACCGGTGACGGGCCCGATGCGGTCGCCGCGTTCGCATCCGCAATGGATCAGGTCCCCGCGGGAACCGGCCGCACCGCCGCGGGCGTCGGACCCGCCGGGTTGCCCGTGCTGCTGACCGCGCTGGCCGGTGGTGCGCACGTCCGCATCGGACGCGGCGACACCCCGGACTACGCGCCGGGGACGCCGGCCCGGGACGACGCGCAACTGGTCGCCAGGGCCGCGGGCGTCGCGAAGATCGCGCAGCGGCCGCCGCTGGCGCCGGAGCGCGCCGCCGAACTGCTCGGGATCAAGACGTGATGCGGGAGTACTCGCAGGACATGCACACTGGACGCACCAGCCGCACCGGCCGTCGCGATGCCGCCAGGGCATCGGGTGCCGGTGGGCACGATCGACGGAGGATGGGCACGTGATCGAAGTCCGCCCCGGTGGGCGCCGCCGGATCGACCGGGTCCTGGACCCGGCCTACGCCGACGGGATCGAACAGCGCGAACTGGGCGAGGTCCGCGAACTGCGCGACGAGGCCGCCCAGGAGGAGACCGATCTGTCGTACCTGCGGCGGATGCTGCACGCGCGGATCGACATCGTGCGGGCCGAGCAACGCAGGCGCACCGAGGACGGCTCCGCTTCGGTCGTGGAGCAGCTGGTGAACATCCTCTCCGACAACGCGGTCGGCCCGGCCACCGGTTCCGGCCGCTACCAGACCACCGAGCCGTCGCGGGCCGAAGCGCACCGCAGGCACGTGGAAGCGCTGGTGTCGGACGTGGACCTGTCGAACGTGACCTCGTTGACGGACGCCAAGCTGGACACCGCGCTGGCGGCCTACACCGGCGAGGAGGACTCGGTCTCGCAGCGGCGCCGCGAGGTGCAGGCCGTGGTGGACCGGTTCAACGGCGAGATCGCCCGCCGCTACCGCGAGGGCGCCGCCTCGGTGGACGACCTGCTGGCCGCGGAGCGGGACCGCCCGTGACCGCTCCCGCCCCGCTCGTCGAGCTGGTGCGCGGCGGGCTGCGCGAGGGGGTCCACTTCGGATCGGTGGTCCTGCTGGACGCCGACGGCTCGGTGCTGCGCTCCGCCGGTGACGTGCGGTCGCCGATGTTCCCGCGCTCCACGGTGAAGCCCGCGCAGGCGCTGGCGATGCTGCGCGCCGGGCTGGACCTGCCGGACGACGCGGATTTGGCGCTGGGCGCCTCCTCGCACGACGGGGAGCCCGGGCACGTGGAGCGGGCGCTGGCGCTGCTGCGCCGGCACGGCCTGGACGAGGACGCGCTGCGCTGCCCGCCGGACCTGCCGGGCCACGGACCGACCCGCGAGCACCGGCTGGCCGACGGCATCGGCCCGAGCAGGCTCGCGATGAACTGCTCCGGCAAGCACGCGGCGATGCTGGCGACCTGCGTGCAGCGGGGTTGGCCGGTGGAGAGCTACCTGGATCCGGCGCATCCGCTGCAGCGGGGCGTGCGGGAGGTGATCTCCGAGCTGTCCGGCGATCCGATCGACCTGACCACCGTGGACGGTTGCGGAGCGCCGCTGTTCGCGATCTCGTTGCTCGGGCTGGCCAGGGTGTTCCGCGGCGTGGTGACCGCGGGTGGTGACGCCGGCCGGGTGGCGGACGCGATGCGCGCGCACCCGTGGCTGGTGGCGGGCACGGACCGGGACGACACGGCGCTGATGACCGCGGTGCCGGGGCTGCTGTCGAAGATCGGCGCGGAGGGCGTGCTCGCGTTGGCGCTGCCGGACGGGCGCGCGGCCGCGGTGAAGATCAGCGATGGCGCCTCGCGGGCCCGCGGCCCGGTGGCGGTGGCGGTGCTGCGCGCCTTCGGCGTGCGGGTGGCCGGGGACGAGCTGGACCGCATCGCCGAGCAGCCGGTGCTGGGCGGCGGCGAGCAGGTCGGCGTGCTGCGGGTCATCGCGGGCGCCGTGGACTGAGCAGGAGTGCGGGTCCGCCCGGTACCTCGGAGGTGCCGGGCGTGCTCGTCGTGCGCGCGATCCGCACCGTAGACTCATATTCTGGACTCATTTTCCCACTTCTTGGGAGCAGTGATGGCTGACGTCTACACGCACGGGCACCACGAGAGCGTGCTGCGCTCGCACCGCTGGCGGACCGCGGAGAACTCCGCCGCCTACCTGCTCGCCGACCTGACCCCCGGCGCCGCGGTGCTCGACGTCGGCTGCGGACCAGGCACGATCACCCACGACTTCGCCGAGCGCGTCGCCCCCGGCCACGTCACCGGCGTGGACAACGCCGCCGAGATCGTCGAGCAGGCGAGCGCGGGCGCGCCCGCCAACACCGAGTTCCAGGTGGCCGACGTGTACGCGCTGCCGTTCGCCGACGGCTCCTTCGACGTGGTGCACGCGCACCAGGTGCTGCAACACCTCACCGACCCGGTCGCGGCGCTGCGCGAGATGCGGCGGGTCTGCCGGCCCGGCGGGATCGTCGCCGCCAGGGACGCCGACTACGCGGCGATGACCTGGTATCCGCAGCTGCCCGCGCTCACCGACTGGCTCGACCTGTACCACCGCGTGGCGCGCGGCAACGACGCCGAACCGGACGCCGGGCGGCGGCTGCTCGGGTGGGCGCGGGAAGCCGGGTTCGGCGAGGTCGACGCCACCGCCTCCGCCTGGTGCTTCGCCACCGCCGAGGAACGCACCTGGTGGGGCGGCCTGTGGGCGGACCGGGTGCGGAACTCGTCCTTCGCCACCCAGGCCGTCGAGCGCGGGCTGGCCACCGGCGCCGAACTGGAGCGGCTGAGCGCGGGCTGGCGCGAGTGGATCGACGCCGACGCGGCCTGGTTCGCCGTCCTCAACGGCGAGATCCGCTGCCACCGCTGAGGATCCCTCGCGGCGGGAGAGCGGCAGCGGTCAGTTGTAGCGCTCGCGGGCGGCGAACTCGGACCAGAAGTCGCGCAGCGCCTCGTAGCGCTCGCCGACCTCCACCGTGTCGCCGGACTCCATCGCGTCGATGATCGCGTGCACGTCCTCCGCCGAGGTGTCGGCGTCCAGGTCGCTGTCGCTCATCATCTGCACCAGGCCGCCGTAGTCCAGCTCCACCGCGGAGTGCGGGTGGAACCGCTCCAGCCAGCGACCGGTCTCGCGCAGGATCTTGGTGGGCCCGCCGTCGCCGATGGAGTCCCGCGCGACGGAGTGCGCCCGCGCCACCCGGCGCCGCGCGTCGGCCATCGCGACCCGCCAGCACACCCGGCGGGTGCCGTCCGAGTTCCCGGCCTCCCGCTCCACCGGGTCCACCAGCACGAACCACGGCAGCGGGACGGTCCAGGTGGACGAGAGCACGTGCACCGCGTTCTCGGCGAGCTCGCTGACCACCGCGCTGGCCTGGCTCTTCGCCTTCTCCACCGGCAGGGACAGCACCGCGGAGCGCAGCGGCAGCTCGGCCGCGCCGAGGAAGCCGACCAGCGCCGCAGCGGACCTGCCGCGCAGGTCCAGCGGGCACACCAGCGGGCCGGGGCCGACGGTCGCGGCAGGACCGCTGGGCACGGACTCGGGGTCGAGGGTGAGGACATCACCGGAATGCGCGCCGGTGCCCTCGTCGGGCAGCAGCTTCGGCGGAGCCGACACCTGGGTGCGCAGCCACTGGTCCTGTTCCCTGGTCGCCGCGACGGTCGGTTCCAGCGCTCCCCGCTCCAGGGTCGCGGCCAGCTGCTCGCGCAACGGGGAATCGATCGACGACAAGGGTTCGTACACCCTCAGGTAGGCGACGAACGGTTCAGGCACGCGAGTATCGTGCCATGCGCCCCGATGGTGCCTTCGGCTGCCCGCGTTGGACGGCGAGCCGGGGGCCTCGACGATCGCGGACCGCCGATCCGCGATCTGGGGGGAAGGTCACGCGCGACACGGAGACTCTCCAGGGCACCACGTCGCGTAGAACCGCATCGGCACGGTACGGTAGTTACAGGAAAAGTTGTCGAGATCATGCGGGGTCGCCGTTCCCCTGGCCACCCCGCACACCCTGCGCGAGGGGGTCGAGCCATGGGGCGCGGCCGGGCTAAGGCCAAGCAGACGAAGGTGGCCCGCGAGCTGAAGTACAGCTCCCCCACCATGGACGTCGAGGCATTGCAGCGGGAGCTGTCCACGGAACCGCCTGGCGAATGGTCCGAGGAGGACCGCGACGACACATACGACGACGGGTACGACGACTACCGGCGTTGACGGCACGTGCACACCGGGTGGACGGCTTCAGCTTCGTCCACTCGGTGTTCTGTGTCGCAGGTAGCGTCGTTGCGTTCCCGCAGTCGTTCCGTGGGCGAGAGGCACCAGCTGTGTGGTCCTGTCGAAATCGCCCGGTCGGCGCGCATCCGCTGGATGCGCTCCGTCCGGGCGGAACAGGTCGTGCGGATGTCGGCGAGCGGTGCCGACGGCCTGGTGAGCGCGTGATCGCCGAACACGCCACGAGAACACGAGATGAGTGCGCCGGTCCGCCGGCGCACTTTTTTCGTTCCCGATCGGACTCCGGCGGGCCGGACGAGTAGGGGCCGGTGTGCGGGCCGCCTCTCGGCGGATGGCGCTGCAAGGCTCCAGCCGAACGGTATTCCCTGCAGGCTCGTGATGGAGCCCGGGGGCACGCGCACACCGGCCACCCCGTACAACGGGCGGGTCCACTGCGGAATTCCCGGCTCCGCGAACTTTTCCGGGCGATGCCGGGCCGGGCCAGAGCGGGCCCCGGACGCACCGCGGGGGGCGACCGTGGTGCTCGGTCGCGCCCCGCGGGTCAAGTCCTCAGAAGCGGGGGTGGTTGCCCCGGACGACGACGCGCTGGTCCTCGGCGGCGTCCTCCACCGCGGGCTGCTTGGCGACCTCGCCGAGCACCCAGGCGGGCACGTGGCGCGCGGTCAGCACCGCCAGCGCCCGGTCCACGTCCTCGGCGGTGACGACGGCGACCATGCCGACGCCCATGTTGAAGGTCCGCTCCATCTCCTCGGTCTCGACCCGGCCGCGCTGCGCGATGAGGCCGAACACCGGGTCCGGGGTCCAGCTGCCGCGGTCCAGCACCGCGGTGAGGCCCGCGGGCACCACCCGCGCCAGGTTCGCGGCCAGGCCACCACCGGTGACGTGCGCGAAGGTGCGCACCTCGGTCTCGGCGGCCAGCGCCAGGCAGTCCTTCGCGTAGATGCGGGTCGGCTCCAGCAGCTCCTCGCCGAGGGTGCGGCCGAACTCCTCCACGTGGCCGGTCAGCGGCATCCGGGCCAGCTCCAGCAGCACGTGGCGGGCCAGCGAGTAGCCGTTCGAGTGCAGCCCGGACGAGCCCATGCCGATCACCACGTCGCCGGGCCGGACCTTGTCCGGGCCGAGCATCCCGCTCGCCTCGACGACGCCGACGCCGGTGGCGGAGATGTCGTACTCGCCGGGCGCCATCATGCCCGGGTGCTCCGCGGTCTCCCCGCCGAGCAGGGCGCAACCGGCCTGCAGGCAGCCTTCGGAGACGCCCTTCACCAGGTCGGCGATCCGCTCCGGCACGACCTTGCCGACGGCGATGTAGTCCTGCAGGAACAACGGTTCCGCGCCGCACACCACGAGGTCGTCGACGACCATCGCGACCAGGTCGAGGCCGACCGTGTCGTGCTTGTCCATCGCCTGCGCCACGGCGAGCTTGGTGCCGACGCCGTCGGTGGAGGAGGCCAGCACCGGTTCGGTCCACCGGTCCAGCTTCAGCTGGAAGAGGCCGGCGAAGCCCCCGAGCGAGCCCAGCACTTCCGGCCTGCTCGCCCGCTTCGCCCAGGGCAGCATCTGCTGCACGGCTTCGTCGCCTGCCTCGATGCTCACCCCCGCGTTCGCGTAGGTGGCCTTCTCAGCTTCGGCGGATGAGCCTGCGAGCAGGTCTTCGGACACGACTGACTCCACATCTGGTGTGCGTTCAACGTTGGTGGGCTCGCGGTCGGCGGCGCGAGCGCTGTGGGCCATCCCACAACGGCCCTGCCCCTTGCCTACCACAGGCGTACCCGCCGGTACCCGTTCCGTCGCGCGGATTTCCGCTTCCACCCGGCTGCGGGCCACGGACGGACCAGCCCGGCCGGAGGGCGGCACCACGCTACGCGGCGCGCCCGGTGCCGCCGCGGCCGGTCAGGGCCTGCGCAGCGCGTCGGCTCCGCCGTAACCGCTGGACAGGACCGGTTCGGCCGGTCCGGCGACGCCCTTCTCGGAACTGCCCGCCACGCCTTCGAGCAGGTACTTGCCGAGCTGCGCCTCTTCCGGCAGCGGGATCGGGTAGTTCCCGTCGAAGCAGGCCGCGCACAACCGGGTGCGCGGCTGCTCCGTGGCGGTGACCAGCCCGTCCAGCGACACGTAGCCGAGCGAGTCGGCACCGATGGAGCGGCGGATGCCGTCGGTGTCGGTGCCGCTGGCGATGAGCTCCGCGCGGGAGGCGAAGTCGATGCCGTAGAAGCACGGCCACTTCACCGGCGGCGAGGCGATCCGGACGTGCACCTCGATCGCCCCGGCCTCGCGCAGCATCCGCACCAGGGCGCGCTGGGTGTTGCCGCGCACGATCGAGTCGTCCACGACCACCAGGCGCTTGCCGCGGATGACCTCGCGCAGCGGGTTCAGCTTCAACCGGATCCCGAGCTGCCGGATGGTCTGCGACGGCTGGATGAAGGTGCGCCCCACGTAGGAGTTCTTCACCAGCCCGTTGCCGTAGTCGATGCCGGAGGCCTGCGCGTAACCGATCGCCGCGGGCGTGCCGGACTCCGGCACCGGGATGACCAGGTCGGCCTCGACGGGGTGCTCGCGGGCCAGCTTGCGGCCGATCTCCACCCGGGTGCTGTTCACCGAGCGGCCGGAGATCGTGGTGTCCGGACGGGCCAGGTAGACGTACTCGAAGATGCAGCCCTTCGGCTTGGGGTGCGCGAAGTGCTGCGAGCGGAGGCCGTCGGCGTCGATGGCGAGCAGCTCGCCCGGCTCGACCTCGCGGACGAAGGACGCACCGACGATGTCCAGCGCCGCGGTCTCGCTGGCCACGACCCAGCCGCGCTCCAGCCTGCCCAGCACCAGCGGGCGCACGCCCTGCGGGTCGCGGGCGGCGTACAGCGTCGACTCGTCGGAGAAGACCATGGAGAACGCGCCGGACACGGTGGGGAACAGGTCCATCGCGGCCTGCTCGATGCCCTTGTCCGCGGCGTGCGCGGCGAGCAGCCCGCACACCAGGTCGGAGTCGGTGGTGGCGCGGTCGCACGCGGAGGCCGGGGAGGAGCTGTTCGCGGACACGGTGTCGACGCCCTCGGCGACGACCCGCTCGCGCAGCTCCGCGGTGTTCACCAGGTTGCCGTTGTGGCCCAGCGCGAGACCACTGCCGGAGGCGGTGGTGCGGAAGGTCGGCTGGGCGTTCTCCCAGCTCGCGCCGCCCGTCGTGGAGTAGCGGTTGTGCCCGACGGCGACGTGGCCGCGCAGCGAGGCGAGCACCTGCTCGTCGAACACCTGGCTGACCAGGCCCAAGTCCTTGTAGACCAGCACCTGCGAGCCGTCGCCGACGGCGATGCCCGCGGCTTCCTGGCCGCGGTGCTGGAGGGCGAACAGCCCGTAGAAGGTCAGCTTCGCGACCTCCTCGCCAGGAGCCCACACACCGAAGACCCCGCACTCCTCGTGCGGCACGTCCTGTTCGAACGGATCGGCGGGCGGTTCGGGGGCGCCGCCCGAACCGGGAGCGCTGGAGGTAGCGGGAACACTGCCGTCTGGCCGGTCGAAGACCACCGAGAACTCCCTGGAGGACGGAGTCGGAGTTACGCCTCAGTGTAAACGGGCGTCGAAGGCCGGATGACCGGCCGCCTCCGCGAACCACGACGAGCACCCCCGTTGAGCAGGACTTTCGACGAGGGCGTGCCACCGGTGTGAACCCGGTCATCGCGGTGGCCACCCCCGTCCGCACCCGCCCGCTCACCCGAGGTGGCCGCGCGGGCAGCACTCGCAGCGGGCGTTGCGCCGACCGGTCCTCGGGCGGCCGCCGATCGGAGCAGCGCCCCCGGCCGTTCGGCCCGCGGGCCGAGTTCCCCGGGCCTGCGGCTAGAAACGTCGCCATGACCTCACGCAGCGACAGCGCCCGGGCCGAGCACATCGCCTCGGTGCTGCGCGAACGGATCTACGGCTCCATCGCCTGCCTGAGCACGCTGCTGGTGCTCGTGCGGCATCCCGGCGAGCACGTGGAGCCGTGGACGGCGGTGCTGGACGTGGTGGTGGCCACGGGCGGGCTGTGGGCGGCGAGCCTGCTCTCCGAGTACGTCGCGCACCTCGCCGTGCGGGAAGTGGTGGCGGAACCGCTGCACCCGGCGCGGATGCTGCGCACCTCCGGGCAGATCCTGCAGGCCGCGGTGCTGCCGGTGCTGCTGCTGGTCGGCTCGGCGCTGGGCCGGGTGCCGTTCGCGGTGGCGACGTGGACGAGCATCTGGTTCCTGGTCGCCACGATGGGCGTGTTCGCGGTGCTCGCGGTGCGGCGCACGCGGTTGCCGTGGTGGAAGCGCGCGGTGCTCGTCCTGGTTCTCATCGGGCTGGGCCTGCTGGTCGTGCTGCTGAAGTCGGCGCACTGACCGAGGACTCACTGGTGCTGCGGAGCACCGGGGTGGCGGGTTCTCCTCTTGCTCTGGTGGTCGCCGCTCAGCGGCTTCGCCGCTGACAGGGGAACGACCGAGGACCCGTCGGCAGGCTCACAGGCAGGCGGCGAGGTTCCGCCACCCCAGTGCTCCACAACAAGAGCCGGAAAGAATTCGGTCAAGACGCGCGGACCAGGGGGAGCCACGCGGTGAGGTCGGCCCGGGACCCGGAGGCGCTGACCCGGCCGTCCTCGACCGCGGTGGCGAAGTCCAGCTCACCGGTGGCCAGCAGCAGCCAGGTGCGCGGATCGGTCTCGATCACGTTCGGCGGGGTGCCGCGGGTGTGCTCGGGGCCTGCGACGCACTGCACGGCGGCGTACGGCGGCACCCGCACCTCGACGGTGCGGCCGGGCGCGATCTCCTCCAAGGTGCGCAGGCTCGACCGGACCGCGGCCGCGGTCTCCGCGCGCGCCGGGCGCCGCGCCTCGTCGGCCAGCCACGGGGCGACCGCGTCGATCGCCGCGCGCAGTTCGTGCGGGTCGACCCGCCGACGTGGAGGCATGCGGCCAGCTTAGGACTCGCCCGGAGCTCTTCCCGAGCCCGCACCGCTGGGCCGACCGGGCGAAACCCCGGCCGGTTCCGGCCGAACGCACCGGAGGCGCACCGCGCCGTCCCTAGGCTCCGGCTCTGCTGTCGGAGGGGGCGCACCGGACGGGCGCGGCCCCTGCTGGGGACGGCACCATCCGCTGAGGGGAACCGGAATGAGCAGCATTCGCACCGCACGCCGAGCGGCGCTCACCGCCGTGGTCGTCACCGCCCTGGTGGGCAGCACCGCCGCGCAGGCCGCGCCGCCGGACGTCCAGGACGTGCTCAACGCCTACCAGGCGCAGACCGGCCCGGGCGCCGGCGTGCACGGCGGGGACCCGGCCGGGAGCTGGGAGCTGAGCGCGGGCACCGCCCAGGTGGGCACCGCCCGGCCGCTGCGCTCCACCGACCACTTCCGCGCCTACAGCCAGACCAAGACATTCACCGCCACCACCGTCCTCCAGCTGGTCGACGAGGGCTCGGTCGAGCTCGACGCGCCGATCGAGCGCTACCTGCCCGGCGTGGTCGCGGGCGTCGGCTACGACGGCGGCGCCATCACGGTCCGGCACCTGCTGCAGCACACCAGCGGGGTCCCGGCCGGACTACCCGATCCGCGACCGGGGCCGGACGGGACCTACTCGTTGGAATCCCTGGTGCGCGCGGGGCTGAGCAGTCCGCCGGTGCACGAGCCCGGCGGGGAGTTCGTGTACGCCAACACGAACTACCTGGTGCTCGGCATGCTCATCGAGCGGATCACCGGCGAGCCGGTGGGCACCGCCCTCACCGAGCGGATCATCCGGCCGCTGGGGCTGGCGGACACCACGTACCCCGCGGCGGGCGACCGGTCCGTGCCGGAACCGCGGGTCAACGGGTACCGCGGCGGGCGGGTGCCGCCGTTCGACCTGTGGTTCGACGTCACGACGAACTCGGAGCCGTCCCGGTCCGCGACCTCCGGCGCGATCATCTCCACGCAGCGGGACCTGGTGCGGTTCTACCGGGCGCTGCTCGACGGCGAGCTCACCTCGCCCGCCGCGCTCGCCGAGATGAAGCGGACGGTGCCGATCCCGGAGGGCGGCGGCAACGCGGCCGGCCTCGGGCTGATCAGCAGGCCGCTGGCCTGCGGCGGGGCGGCCTGGGGGCACAGCGGTTCCGGCGAGGGCTACCTCTCGCTCACCGAGGTGACCGAGGACGGCGGGAACGCCTCGGTGCTGACCAACGCGCAGATCGACTCGCCGCTGCTGGCGGAGGTGACCGGTTCGGCGTTGTGCGGCTGATCCGCCGCGGCCCGTTCGCCGGACGCGGCGGGCGGGCCGTCCGGTCAGAGCCAGCCGAGCTTGACGGCCTGCATCCCCGCCTGGAACCGGGTTTCGACGCCGAGTCGGGCGATCAGTTCGCGCACCCGCCGGTGGGCGGTGCGGGCGCTGAAGCCCATCAGCCTGCCGATCGTGTCGTCGGTGGCGCCGGAGGCCAGCAGCGACAGGATCCAGCGCTCCTCCTCGGAGGGCTGGTCGTCGCCGACGAGCCGTTCCTGCTCGGAGGTGAACGGGGCGGCGAACCGCCACATGTCCTCGAAGATGCGCATCACCGCGACGAGCATGGCGGAGCTGCGGATCACCACCGCGCTCTCGACCGTGTGCTCCGTGGTGGTCAGCGGCAGCAGCGCCACCTCGTTGTCCACCACGATCATCTTCGTCGGCGCCACGTGCACCACGCGGGCCTGCTCGCCGAGCGCCACCAGCCGCGAGGTCAGCTCCAGCTGCGGGGAGCGGGCGAGCGCCGAGCGGTCGTAGAGCACCTGGTAGGCGACGCCCTCGGCGAGCTTGCGGGATTCCAGCGAGTCCAGCGATCCGGTGGCGGCGTAGGGCGGTTTCGCGACGCCCTGCACGAGTTCGGTGGCGCTGCGCTGGAGTTCGTAGGCGGCCCAGCCGACGCGGCGGGCCCCGTGCACGACCTGGAGCACTCCGCCCGAGCCGCCCGCCTGGGCCTTGGCCGGGCGGGCGACGGAAACGACGGCTTCGCGCGCTTCGACCTGGGAGCGCACCGCGCGTTCCGCGTCGGTCGCCGCGGGCCTGGTCCGGCCGGGCAGCTCCGACGTGGTCGGTTGTGCGCGCTCAGGCGCCTCGGTGTATCCGGATAACACGGCACACCCCTTCGTGACGTGCCTTCGCGGGCGGGGCCCAGTCGATCTTGGTCTGGACCAGTTCCGCGAGAGGCAGCGAGCGGCCCCCTCGATCGATACCGTAACCAGCTTGAGATCGTCCCGGGAACCCACTTTTGCCGTAGGGCACCGCTCAACCTTTGTCGAACACCATTCGGCGGTCGCGGCCCCTCCGCTGAACGTGCCAACCCGCGGCGCGCACCGGTCCCCGCCTCCGGCGCGGAGGCGGGGACCGGTCCGATCAACTCACAGCTCGCCGGTCTGCAGCAGGTCGGCGATCGTGCCGGACGGGGCGCCGCCGATGACGTCCGCCGACGCGGAACCCTGCAACCCGCTGATCACGTCCGCGGGCGCGGCGCCCGCGTTCGCCGCCAGGTGCAGCGCCGCGACCCCGGCCACGTGCGGGCTGGCCATCGAGGTGCCGCTGAACGTCGCGGTCCCGCCACCGGGCGCGAGCGACACGATGTCCACGCCGGGGGCGTAGCCCTCGACGGTGGCGCCGAAGTTGGTGAACTCGGCGGAGGCGTCGGTCTCGTCGGAGGCCGCCGTGGTGAACACGCCCTCCGCGCTGGCCGGGGAGACGTTCTCGGCGTCCTGCGCCTCGTTGCCCGCCGCGACCGCCAGGAACACGCCCTCGTCGACCAGGCCCGTGGCGGCCTCGTTGAGCGCCGGATCCTTGCTGCCGCCCAGCGACAGGTTCGCCACCGCGGGACCGTCGGCGTCCTGGGCGACCCAGTCCAGCCCGGCGATGATGTCCGCGGTGGTGCCGCTGCCGTTGTCGTCGAGGACCTTCACCCCGACCAGGTCGGCGCCCTTGGCCACGCCGTAGGTCGCGGACCCGATGGTGCCCGCCACGTGGGTGCCGTGGCCGTGCCCGTCGGCACCGTCGCCGCCGGTCGCGTCGAAGCCGATCGACGCGCGGCCCTCGAAGTCCGGGTGGGTCGGGTCGATGCCGGTGTCGACGATGTAGGCCGTCACGCCCGCACCGGTGCCGTTCGGCGCGTAGTTCCCGTCGAGCGGCAGGTTCGGCTGGTCCAACCGGTCCAGGCCCCACGAACCGACCTCGGCGGGCCGCTGCGGCTGCTCGACCTGGATGCGGAAGTTCTGCGACACGCCTTCCACGTCGTGGCTCGCGCGCACCGCCCGCAGCTGCTCGGGGGTCAGCTCCGCGGAGAACCCGGTCAGGCTGTGCGTGTAGAGGTGGTCGGTGCGCACGCCGAGCTCGGCGGCGACCGCGGCCGGGTCCTGCCCGTCCTGGAGATCGACGACGTAGGAGTCGGCGGCGCCGTCCGCGGACAGCACCGCCGCTTCGGGGTGCAAGGTCAGCGGGGCGAGCGTCGGCGCCGCGAACGCCGGGGCACCGGCGAACACGAGCGCGGCCGCGGTGATTCCCGCTCCGGCCAACCTGCTTCGGGAGAGCATTTTCGTCATGGTCCCTCTTCCTTCAGCGCCGCCCGGGTGAGGCCGAACGGCGATCTGATGGTGCAAAACGGAACGTAAGCCACGGGGACAAGCGGATTTGCGCACTTGGCGATTAGTGGTCAAACCCTTGCGCGGACGTGGGAGCACCATTCAACGGCGCAGGCCGGAAAATCGTCAACACCCTTCCCACCTGCGACTTCAATGCCCGTTCGACGCTCAGCGCACCGCATTCGCCATTTCCCCCGAATTGGTTCGCAAGACTGGCGGCGCACCGGCGAGCGGATGAGCCGGCGAGCACGCAGCGCGCAGAATGAGCGGCGGGGAGCGGCCCGTTCACCCCGATGGCGGCACGAATCGGCCCCCGGCGGCGGTCTCGAAAAGGAGATTCCCCCGCTCGTTGCGCCATTCGGGGAGGCCTCGGAAGAATGCGCTGCGCGGTCCCGGGAACGGAGTGCATTTCCCAGCGGGTGGACGCGTCACACCTCGGATCGCGCCGGGATGGCGCCGGGAACGCGCCCGTATCCGTACCGGATCCGCATCGGATTCCGCACCGGGATCGCGCCCGGGGATCAGGTCGCGGCGACCCAGCGGCGGAGCTTGAGCCGCACCGCCTCCACGTACTCCTGCGGCAGCTCGCCCTCCGCGACGACCTGGTCCGCGTCCGGCGCGGCCGGTTCGGCGGGGGCCACCCCGTACTCCAGGCCGTAGTACAGGTACAGCGCGTGCTCCTGCTCCAGCAGCAGGTCGCCGTCGTCGAGCCGCACGTGCGGCGCGTGGCGCACCGTGTCCTTGAGCACCGAGACGGTGAGCGTGTCCCCGTCGAACGCGGCGCCCTCCAGCGGGACGAAGCTCTCGTTGGTGCCGAACAGGCCGGTCTGCACGGTGATCCACGCGGGTTGTTCGGTGGTCTCGTCGAGGAACAGCTGCCCGACGATGCCGATGCGGTGCCCCGCCGGGTCGAAGACCTCGCACCCGAACAGGTGCAGTGCTTCCCGCTGACCGATCATGCCGACCGCCTCCCCGAACTCGCCGCCCGCCCAGTCTGCCCCGCCCGCGACCGGACCGGCACCTCGGAAAGATGGATCCGCGACCAGCGTCACCGGTCCCGGAACATCGCCGGAACCCCTTGCCGCGGCGGCGAATCCGTGATCGGCCACCGCGCGACCCGGCACCGTCCTGCCGGGATGGACGGACCCGCCAGGTGATCCACCCGGCACCGGCCGGTAGAACTGGGAGGCTCGATGGGTACACCTCGCACGGGCGAGGAACCCGCGGGATCGGCGACGATCGCGCCGGCCGCGTCCGGTCGAGCTCCACCACCCAGCCGACGAAGGACGCCAGCGCCATGTCAGAGCAACCCGACCGCCCCGGACCGCCGCCGATCACCGACGAGATGCGGGAGCAGGCCAGGCAGACTCCGAACAGCTGGCTCTACATCGTCGACCCCGGCTACCAGGAGTCCGGGGACGACGTGCCGCCGGAAGGCGTCGTGGGCGCCTTCCACATCGACGCGGACGGCGAGATCGACCCGGAGTTCCAGTACAACGACGAGTACGAGCCCTCGGATCTCACCTTCGCGCTGCCCGAACCGGTGAACGAGCTGGAGCGGGTGCTGCACCGCATCGCCACCGGCGAGGCCCCCGACACCGAGCTGGCGCCCGCGGTGCTCGCCGCCGACGTGCTGCTCTACGACCCGGAGGACGGCGCGGGCGAACCGGCCGTCTACGTCGCCGAGCTGGACGACGGCAGCCAGCTGGTCCCCGCCTGCACCTCGGCGGAGCGGGTGCCGGAGAGCTGGCCCGGTTCCCGCCGCGTGGCCGGGGGCGACCTGCCCGCGCTGCTGGACGGCCTGGACCTGGGGCTGAACCTGGACGACGCGGTGCGCGCCGTCATCCCGCACCACGTCCTCGTGGACACGGCGGCCCCCAACTGACCACCCGCCCCGGGACGACCGCCGCAGCGGAGGTGGTCGTCCGGGGCGTCGATGCCTAGCCTCGGCCAGGTGAGCGATCAACCCGTCGGCCCGCCCGGCCCCATCGAGCACTACGCCCTGCTGTCCGATCTGCGCACCGCGGCGCTCGTGGGCGTCGACGGTTCGGTGGACTGGCTGTGCCTGCCGCGCTTCGACTCGCCGTCCTGCTTCAGCCGCCTGCTCGGCGACGGCCGCGACGGGCACTGGCAGATCGTCCCGGACGAACCGGTGCGCGAGGTGCGGCGCCGCTACCGGGACAACTCGCTGGTGCTGGAGACCGAGTTCCACACCGACGGCGGCGTGCTCCGGCTGGTCGACAGCATGCCGCCGCACGAGAAGAACCAGCACGACCCGCCGTGTCTGGTGCGGATGGTGGAGGGCGTCTCCGGCGAGGTCGACGTGCGGCTGCGCTGGATCGTGCGCTTCGCCTACGGCGACTCGGTGCCGTGGGTGCGGCACGTGCGGCAGGCCGAGCCGGAACCCGACGAGTACATCCTGGCGATCGCCGGCCCGCACACCGCGGTGCTGCGCGGTGACCTGCTGCCGCAGCGGGTTCCGCACGAGCGCGCCCACGAGCTGGTGTTCACCGTGAGCGAGGGGCAGCGCCGCTCGTGGGTGATGCAGTGGTCCAGCGACCACGAGACGGTCCCGCCGCCGATGGACCCGGTGCAGGAGACGCAGGACAGCGCGGACTTCTGGCACGAGTGGACCGAGAAGATCGACTACTCCGGCCCGCACGCGGCGGCCGTGTACCGGTCGCTGGCCACGCTCAAGGCGCTCACCTACGCCCCCACCGGCGGCATCATCGCCGCCCCCACCACCTCGCTGCCGGAGGCGTTCGGCGGCAACCGGAACTGGGACTACCGCTACTGCTGGCTGCGGGACGCGACGCTGGTGCTGCTGGCGCTGGACAACTTCGGCTGCTCCGCGGAGGCGGCGGCGTGGCGGCGCTGGCTGGTGCGCGCCGTGGCGGGCGATCCGGCGGGCGTGCAGATCATGTACGGCGTGGACGGAGAGCGGCACCTGCTGGAGTGGGAGGTGGACTGGCTCGCCGGCTACCAGGGCGCGCAGCCGGTGCGCGTCGGCAACGGCGCGTTCCGCCAGCAGCAGCTCGACGTGTACGGCGAGGTGATGGACGCGCTGCACCTGGCCCGGGAGCGCGGGGTCGCGGAGAACGCCGACACCTGGGCGTTGCAGCGCGGGATGCTCCGGCACCTGGCGACGATCTGGCAGCAGCCGGACAAGGGCCTGTGGGAGGTGCGCGGACCGGACCGGCACTTCACCCATTCCCGGGTGATGGTGTGGGTGGCGTTCGACCGCGCCGTGCGGGCCGCCGAGGAGGACGGGCTGCCGGGCCCGGTGGAGCACTGGCGGGAGCTGCGCGACGAGGTGCACGCGGAGGTGCTGGCCAAGGGCTGGAACCCGGAGCTGGGCGCGTTCACCCAGTACTACGGCGGGACCACGGTGGACGCGGCGACGCTGCTCATCCCCTCGGTGGGCTTCCTGCCCGGCGACGACGAACGGGTGCGCAGCACGATCCGGGTGGTGGAGCGGGAGCTGCGCCGCGGCGTGCTGGTGGACCGGTACACGACGGGCGAGGACACCAACGAGGTCGACGGGCTCAGCGGCCGCGAGGGCTCGTTCCTGGCGTGCTCGTTCTGGCTGGTGGACGCGCTGGCGTTGAGCGGGCGGCGGGACGAGGCGGTGGCCATGTTCGACGAGCTCGTGGCGCTCGCCAACGACGTGGGGCTGTACGCCGAGGAGTTCGACGTCCACTCCGGACGGTTCACCGGGAACTTCCCGCAGGCGTTCAGCCACTTGGCGCTGGTCAATTCGGCCGCGGTCCTCCACGGCGGGCACACTCGGGGCGAGTCGAGCAGGCGCAACGGGAAGGATTCGCGGTGAAGGCGGCGACGGTGGTACCGGGAGAACCGGATTCGGTTGCGGTCTCCGAACTCCCGGAGCCCACGCCGGGCCCGGGCGAACTGCTGGTGGACGGCCTGCTGGTCGGGTCGTGCGCGACGGACCACGACGTGGCGCACGCGTCGCACGGGGCGCTGCCGCCCGGCCGGGACCGGATGGTGCTGTTCCACGAATCGCTGGGCCGGGTGCGGTACGCGCCCGCGATCAGCGGGTTCAGCGAGGGCGACCTGGTGGTGGGCGTGGTGCGCCGCCCCGACCCGCACCCGTGCCCGGCGTGCGCGGCGGGCCAGTGGGACTTCTGCCTGAACGGCGAGTTCACCGAGTGCGGCATCAAGGAGCTGGACGGGTTCGGCGCGCAGCGCTGGACCATCGAACCCCGCTTCGCGATCAAGGTGCCCGCCCGGTTGGGCGACCGCGGGGTGCTGACCGAACCGGCATCGGTGGTGGCGAAGGCGTGGGAGCAGGCCGAGCTGATCGGCCGCCGCGCCTACTACGCGCCGCGGCACGCGCTGGTCACCGGCGCGGGGGCGATCGGGCTGCTGGGGGCGCTGCTGGGCGTGCAGCGCGGGCTGGACGTGCACGTGCTGGACCAGGTGACCGACGGGCCGAAGCCGGAGCTGGTGCGGCGGCTGGGCGCGACGTACCACACCTCGATGGACGACCTGGGCTGCGAACCGGACGTGGTGATCGAGGCGACCGGCGCCGGCGAGGTGGTGTTCGAGGTGCTGCGCCGCACCGCGCGGAACGCGATCACGGTGCTCACCGGCATCGCCGGGCACGACCGGACGCTGCCGGTCCCGGCCGGCGCGATCAACGACGAGCTGGTGCTGGACAACGACGTGGTGGTGGGCAGCGTGAACGCGAACCTGCGGCACTACCAGCAGGCGGTGCGGTCGCTGTCCGACGCGGACCAGGACTGGCTGGCCGACCTGATCACCCGCCGGGTTCCGCTGGACGACTGGCCGCAGGCCCTGGACCGGAAGCCGGACGACGTGAAACCGGTGGTCGACCTGCAGGTCTGACCCCGGGAACGCGACGAGCCCGCGCCGACCTCCGGCGCGGGCTCGCGGTGTTCGCGGTGCGGATCAGAACGCGACGACGCCCTGCGGCGACGACTGGAGGGTGCCGATCTGCATGCTCTTGACCGCCATCTCCAGGGTGCCGCTCTCGCCGTTGAGGTCCTTCACGTCGACGTTCGCCTCGCCCTGCATGTCGGTGGGCTCGGCGGTGAAGCCGGAGGCGACCTGGGCGTCCGGGTCGGACTTCTCGGCGCTCACGATCTTCACGCCGGAGAAGGCGCTCTTGCCGGGCTCCAGGGTGAGGTTCTGGTCCGGGCCGGGCTCGTTGACGTTCTCGGAGGGCGCTTCGATCTTCTCGCCGGCCATGTTGGTCGGCGTGACGTCGGCCCAGCCGCCGAGCTCGCAGGACTTGTCGGAGGTGTTCTCCATCTGGAGCAGGAACATCTTGGTGCTGCCCGCGTCGGAGGGCTGCGCCTGCATGGTGAACGTGAAGTCGTCCGCCGAGCAGTTGGAGGCGGAGATGTCGTCGTGCGTGCCGCTGGCGTGGTCGTCGGTGGGGGCGAGGTCGGAGCCCATGCCCTCCTGCCCGGCCGAAGGCGCGAGGTCGGACCCCATGCCTTCCTGGCCCACCGCGGAGTTCGACGCCGCCGGGCCGCCGCAACCGGCGAGCAGCAGCGCACCGCCGACCAGTGCCGCCGCCGTGGTAGCCGTACGAGTCCGCTTCAACATCAGTTCGAACCTTCCCCTCGGGTGTGCGCCGGTGTCCCCCCGCGCTTCTCTACTCGTAAGACGTCCACCCGCTCGGCGAGTTGCGCATCCGATCGAAAAAATTCGAATCACCCGGCGAACTTCTCGGTTCGCGCAGGTGAGCGGCCCGGACCGGCCGAAGAGGACGGTGCGGAACCGTCACACGTGGTCGGCGATGAACGCTCGGATGCGCTCCGGGGAGCACGGGCGGGCGAAGAAGTAGCCCTGCCCGGTCTCGCAGCCGATCTCCGCCATCCGCCGCGCCTGGGCGTGCGTCTCGACGCCTTCGGCGGTGACGGTGAGCCCGAGGGTGTGCGCGAGGTCCACGAGGGTGCCGACGATGCGGGCGTCCACCGGATCGGCCTTCTCCGGGTCGCGCAGCCCGGACATGAACGAACCGGCGATCTTCAGCTCGTGCACCGGCAGGTGCCGCAGGTAGGCGAGGTTCGAGTAACCGGTGCCGAAGTCGTCGATGGCGATCCGCACGCCCATCTTCGTCAGCGCCCACAGCGTTTCGATGGGTTCGTCGGCGGTGCCCATCACCGCGCTCTCGGTGAGCTCCAGCTGCAGCCGGGACGGGTCGAGGTCGGTCTCGCGCAGGATCGTCTCCACGTCGGAGGCGAGGTTGGGGTCGCGGGACTGCCGCACGGCGAGGTTGACGCTGACGAACGGGGCCGCGTCGCCGAACTCGTCCTGCCACTCCTTCGCCTGCTTGCACGCCTGCCGCAGCACCCAGCGGCCCAGCGGCACGATCAGCCCGGTCTCCTCGGCGAGCGCGATGAACCGGTCCGGGCCGAGCCTGCCGAGGTCGGGGTGCCACCAGCGGGCGAGGGCTTCGACGCCGACGACGCCGTACTCGCGCAGCCCCACCAGCGGCTGGTACTCGACGTAGAACTCCTCGCGCTCCAGCGCGGCGGGCATGGTCGCCGACAGCCGGTACTGGGCGACTTCGGTGGCGTTGCGGTCCGGGTCGAACAACGCCCACTGGCCTTTGCCCTCGGCCTTGGCCCAGTACAGCGTGACGTCGGCGTCGCGCATGAGCTCGGCGGCGCTCTGGCCGTGCACGGGGCGTTCGACGATGCCGATGCTGGCGGAGACGGACAGCTCGTGGCCACCGATGCGGATGGGCTCGACGAGGGCGTCGAGGATCTCGTCGGCGATCTCGATGGCCTGCTCGGTGCTCGCGGAGTCCTCGATGAGGATGACGAACTCGTCGCCGCCCATCCGAGCGACCAGGCGGTCCTCGCCGTGCACGGACATCGCGAGCCGCTCGGACACCGCGACGAGCAGGTCGTCGCCGACGTGGTGGCCGAGGCTGTCGTTGATGACCTTGAACCCGTCCAGGTCCATGTAGCAGAGCGCGACCCGCTCGCCGTCCTGCCTGGTGCGCATCGCGGAGGTCAGCCGCTCCATGAACAGCGCCCGGTTCGGCAGCCCGGTCAGCGGGTCGTGCATCGCCTGGTGGCGCAGCCGGTCCTGGAGGAGCTTGCGGTCGGTGACGTCCTCGATCATCGCGACCTGGTACAGCGGCATGCCGTCCTCACCGCGCACCAGCGAGACGATCACGTCGGTCCAGGCGCGGCCGCCGTCGGGGCGGGTGAACTGCTTCTCCACCCGGTACTGGTCGCGCTCGCCGCGGACGAGCTCCTCGTAGAGCCGCCAGAAGCCCTCGGAGTCGGCGGGGTGCAGCAGGTCGTGCGTGGTCATCCGCTTCAGCTCCTCGGTGGGGCGCCCGAGGATGCGCCGCAGCGAGGAGTTGACCTCCAGGACCTGCCCGGCCATGTCCGCGATGCAGATGCCGATGGCGGCTTCGGCGAAGATCGCCCGGAACCGGGCCTCGCTGGTGCGCAGGGCCTGTTCGACGGCGTCGCGCGCGTCGAGCACGGCCTGCCGGATGGCTTCCTGCTCGTCGAGGGTGCGCTTGCGGGCGGCCTGGACGAACCCGGTGCACAGCGAGCCCTGCAGCGCGGCGATGCGCCGCCGCCAGCCGGGCCCGTCGTCGAGATGCAGCACGTCGAGGAACTGGTCGCCGATCAGGTCGATGGTGCGGGCGAGCGAGTCGGCGCTGGTGAAGTGCACGGCCACCAGGTCGTCGCCGACGTCCTGCGCGGCGGCCGGGTCGAACGGGTCGGAGAGCAGCGATTCGACCAGGCGCTCGGTGTAGCCGAGCAGGCGGCCTTCGACTTCGGCGCTGGTCATGGGCACGTAGCTGGTGCCCATCAAGGTCTGCGCCCAGACCGCCGCGAACCGCCTGCGGTCCGTTCTGCTCACCGCCGGCTCCGTTTCCCGGGTGTTCGGGACCGGCGTGGTCCACCCCGTCATTCCCGTGGCGCCCCTCCACTCGTGCGTCGTCGGTTCGCCCCCTCGGCCGTGGCCCGCCGGTCAGGTGCCCCGATTGCGCCCGGTGCCCGGTTCGTCCTTCGGTGGCCCGGTTGTGCCTGGTGAAGCGGGTCCCCGGAGCATACGACCGGTGGCGCTGAGCGGTCGAACCCGCATTCCCGCCCACCCAGGGTAGCCATCCGTGTCGATCCGGCAGGCCAGCAGGCCCGGCGACGGGCCGGGCCGAGGTGCCGTTCACCCGACGGTCGGGTCGGGAGCGGTCAAAACATGCGGATTCCCCTCACTCCGGCTGAGATGTCGCTCGACGTGACCGCGGCGTCCGGATTGCGCCATTCCGGTCATTCACCCACGTTCGCGCTGCGAAAGCTGAAAAACATTCGCCACACTTTCGGGCTAGGCGGACGCCCGACCCCGACACCGGCTTCGACTCTTCGAGAGGGCCACCTTCGATGACGCATTCGAGTGGACGCGCTCGCCGGCGCGGCCTGATCTCCCTACTCTCGATCACCTGGGCGTGCGCGCTGCTCGCGATCCCCGCGCACGCCGGCACATCCCCTCTCCGATCGGAGGAAGCGATGAGCACCCAGGCCGACAAGCCGGCGACCGACCACGCGATGGGCTCCCAGATCCGCAAGCACGAAGGCGGCGACGAGACCCGCGGCGCGCCAGACAAGTCCCCGCTCGCCACCGTCGAGGGCATCGACGTCAGCGGGCACCAGCAGAACGTGGACTGGCCCGCGTACTGGGGCCAGGGCAAGCGGTTCGCGTTCGTGAAGGCCACCGAGGGCACCACTTACCGGAACCCGTACTTCGCCCAGCAGTACAACGGGTCCTACGACGTCGGCATGATCCGCGGCGCCTACCACTTCGCGCTGCCGGACGTCTCCAGCGGCGCGGCGCAGGCGAACTTCTTCGTCGACCACGGCGGCGGCTGGTCGCCCGACGGCAAGACGCTGCCCGGCGCGCTGGACGTGGAGTACAACCCGTACGGCGACACCTGCTACGGGCACTCGCAGGGCTCGATGACCGCGTGGATCAAGGACTTCTCCGACACGTACTTCCACCGCACCGGCCGGTACCCGGTGATCTACACCAGCACGAACTGGTGGAACCAGTGCGCGCGCGGCGACTTCAGCTCGACGAGCCCGCTGTGGGTCGCGCGCTACGCGGGCAGCGTGGGAGCGCTGCCGTACGGCTGGGGCTTCCACACGTTCTGGCAGTACAGCTCGACGCCGATCGACCAGAACGCGTTCAACGGCGCCTACTCCCAGCTCGAAGCCATCGCTCGCGGCTGATCCGGCCCCGCCGGGAGCCGCCGGCTGCGAAGATCGCCCCGTGGACGAGTGGGGGACGCGGCGGCTGCGCCGGGCGGGACTGGCCGGGACGATCGTCGTGGCGGTGTTCGTGCTGTGCGGGGTCAGCACCGCGCTGCTGGTGTTCGACCCCCGCAGCACCGGCGCCGACGCCCTCCGCACCGGCGGACTCGCCGCCGGATCCGTCGTCGCCCTCTACGCCCTCTGGCTCAACGACCGCCGACGCCGCGTCGAGGAACGCCGCCAGGAACTCGACCAGCAGCGCCAGGAGCTCGACCGGGAGCGCTACGACCTGGAGCGCAGGCGGCAGGAGCTGGAGGACCGCCGCACCGGCCACGACCGGGACCGCGCCGACGACGAGCGCTTCGCCCGCGCCGTGGAGCTGCTCGGGCACGACGCCGACCAGGTCCGGGTCGGCGCGATGCACTCGCTGGCCGCTCTCGCCCGCACCAGGCCGCAGTACGCGCAGACCGTGCTGGACGTGCTGTGCTCCTACCTGCGCAGGCCGTTCGACCATCCGAAGTGGACTCTCCCGGAACTGCTGCCGGGCGGCGACCTCCCCGAGATCGCACCGGAGCTGGAGCGGGAGCGGCACGCGCGGCAGACCGCGCAGCGGCTCGTCGTCGCACTGCTGCCGCACCGGGACACCCCGGACGCACCGATCCACGACCTGGACCTGACCCGCGCCTGGCTGGAGCGGTTCTCCCTCGAAGACCGCATCGTCGGGCGCATCGCCGCCTACCGCTGCCGCTTCCGGCACACCACGGTCTTCAGCGGTGCGGTGTTCCGCGGCGGCGTGCACCTGCGGGACTCGGTGTTCCTCGGGCGGATCCGGGCCACCGACGTCGAGTTCGCGGGGCCGGTGGAGCTGCGCGGCGCTCGGACCGTCGCACCCTGCGACTTCGCCCGGTCGGTGTTCCGCGGATCGGTGGACTGCAAGCGGCTCACGGGCGAGCAGCGGTGGTACGTGCGCGACGCCCGCTTCGACGGGGCGGTGGACCTGCGGTCGGCGCGGCTGATCGGCGGCCTGGACCTCGGCGGCACCGCCCCGCCCGTCGAACTGCGCGCCGAGGAGTCCCGGGTCGCCCCCGTCTCCCACCTCAACGGCTGGGACCTGACGGCCTCCCCCGAGCAGCCACCGCGCGCCGGGTCGTGACAGCGGACCGGCAGGACTCGCGAGGAGCCTCGCGGTTCCACCGGGGCCCACCCGCGGGGGCGGCCCACGTCGAGTCGGGGGAGTGCCGTGCCGGGACCATCGCGCCGTTACGCACTCCGCAGCGGGCCCTACGCTGCTCGGGGTGATCAAGCGGGCGCTCGCCGACGAGTCGTTCCACGAAGCCACCTCGGGCGGGTTCTACGTGGCCCCGCGGCCGAACGAGCCGTGCGGTAGGGGTGAGCGGGGGCGCACCTGAGTGGTGCGCCCCCGCTCCCGCCTCCCTGGCGCGGGCCGGGTCGGGGTTTCCGGCGCCGCGACCGGCGGGAGGCCTGCCCGGGACGGGAACGGGACGGGGAGAGGGGTCCCGTCCGACCCGGGAGTCTTCAACAGAACAGGTTCGGTGCCAGGCCCCGGGAATTCGACCGAACAGGTTCGGTGTCAGGCCCCGGGGAGTCCGGCCGAACAGGTTCGGCTCGGATCTCAGCGGTTCAGCCGAACAGACCCGGCTCGGGCCTCGGGAGCTCGGCGCGCAGCACCTCGTTGCAGGCGGTGCAGGTCGGGGCCACCACCCAGTCCTGTTCGGACGGATCGGAAGCCAACTCCACCCCGGCACCGCACACCGACACCGCACTCGACTCACCGCACCACCGACGACCCCGGAACGCATGCCGCACGGAATCCCCACCAGGACGCCAGAAATGCCGCTCAACCATCACCCACCGCCACGCACTCCCGGCAGGCGTCCCGATCGAACACACCGTCCGGACACGCACCCCGCCGCAGGTGCACCGGCCCGTACACGAACACCCCGCACCACGCCGGCAACGCACCACCATCGGACCGCCGCACCCCGTGCCACCGCGAATCCACCGGCCCGCACGACGCGGCCCAGATCGGAACAGCCATCGGACCACCTCCTGGTTTCCGCAAACAATGCCAGTTTCAGAAACTGGTGTCCATGATCCGATAGGGGGACATCGTTCGTGATCGCCGAGCCGATCTAGGCTCGGCGCATGGCGAGTGGTGCGCGACAACGTGCTCTGGCGGCCGAAATCCGCGACGCGCGCAAGAAGTCCGGCTGGGAAGCCCAAGCGGTGGCGCAGCGCCTCGGCTGGTCGAAGGCCACCATGTCGCGCGTGGAGAGCGGCGCCCGCGCTATCACCGAAGCGGACCTCGCCGCCATCCTCGCGATCATCGGGGTGACCGGGACGGAGCGCGACCGGCTGCTGGGGATGGCGCACGACCTGCACCAACCGGGTTGGTGGGAAACCACGTCCTCGGGGCTGTCGAGCCAGCTCACCGCCGTTCTCGGATTCGAGCGGGACGCCCGCCGCATCACCGAGCTGAACATCACCGTCGTCCCGGGCTTGTTGCAGACGGCCGCGTACACGCGGGCGCTCATGCTGGGTGGTGGCGTGTCCGAAGCCGATGCCGAAACCCGCGTCGCCGTCCGGCTCGGGCGGCAGGACGTCATCACGCGCCGACGTGTTCCGGCGGAATTGGTCGCGCTGATCGACGAAGTCGTCCTGCTCCGGCCGGTCGGACCGCACGACGTGATGGCCGAGCAGCTCCGCCACCTCGTCGAGATGGCGAGCCTTCCGAACGTCACCATCCAGGTCTTGCCGCTAGGCGTCCATCCCGGAATCGACGGCACGTTCGTCTTCTACGAGTACGCCAAGGCTCCTTCCATCGTCCACGTGGAACATCACCGCTCCAGCGCCTTCCTGGACGAACCTGAAGATGTTTCCGCTTACCGCACGCTGCGGGATACCGTTCTCACCTGCGCGCTCGACGTCGACGAATCCGTCGAGGTCTTGAGCAGCTACGAACGCAAGTGGGACGAGGAGAGATCGTGACCTCCAGCGAGATCAGCGGATGGCGCACCAGCACGCGGACCTCCGCGACGCAGACCTGCGTGGAAGTCGGCGGGGCGCCGGGGATCGCGGGCGTGCGGGACACGAAGGACCGCGACGGCGGGACCCTCCGCATCGACTCCGCCCGCTGGGCGGCGTTCCTCACCGCGATCGGCTCCGGCCGCTACGACCGCTGATCGTCCGACGGCCCGTTCGACCGGCCCGACCGAGCGAACGAGCCGCGCCCACGACGCGGAACGGCCCGCCGCCCCTGGTCGGGGTGGCGCCCCGTCCGGGTGGGAACGTCAGCCGAAGAGCGCCGGGAGGGTGCCCTCCCACGCCTCGCGGAGCTCCGCGAGCGGGATCTCGGCGATGTCCTGGATGTCCAGGCTCGACGTGCCCGCGTCGGCGACGCCGACCTTCGCGCACGGCAACTCGCGCGCCGCGCACATCTCGGTGAACCGCAGCTCCTCGCTGCGCGGCACCGCCACCAGCACGCGGCCCGCCGACTCGGAGAACAGCGCGACGAACGGGTCCACGCCCTCCGGCAGCACCACGCGGGCACCGCACTCGCCGACCAGCGCCGTCTCGACCAGCGCCTGCGCCAGCCCGCCCTCGGACAGGTCGTGCGCGGCGGAGATCATGCCGTCGCGGGAACCGGCCAGCAGCACGTCGGCCAGCAGCTTCTCCCGGGCCAGGTCCACCTTCGGCGGGGTGCCGCCGAGGTGGTCGTGGGCGACGCGCGCCCACTCCGAACCGCCGAACTCCTCGCGGGTGTCCCCGAGCAGCAGCAGCGTCTCGCCCTCCTCGCCACCGATGCCGGTGGGGATGCGGCGGGTGACGTCGTCGATCGTGCCGAGCACGCCGACCACCGGCGTCGGCAGGATCGGCTGGCTGCCGGTCTGGTTGTAGAAGCTGACGTTGCCGCCCGTCACCGGGATGCCCAGCTCCGCGCAGCCGTCCGCCAGCCCCTGCACCGCCTGCTGGAACTGCCACATCACGCCCGGGTCCTCCGGCGAACCGAAGTTCAGGCAGTTCGTCACCGCCATCGGGGTCGCCCCCGTGGTGGCCACGTTGCGGTACGCCTCGGCCAGCGCCAGCTGCGCACCCGCGTACGGGTCCAGCCGCGTGTAGCGGGCGTTGCAGTCGGTGGCGACGGCGATGCCGCGGCCCGTCTCCTCGTCGATGCGCAGCACGCCGCCGTCCGAGGGCTGGGCCAGCACCGTGTTGCCCCGCACGTAGCGGTCGTACTGGCTGGTGACCCACTCGCGGGAGCACAGGTTCGGCGACGCCGCCATCGTCAGCAGCGTCTCCCGCAGCTCGTCCGGGGTGGACGGGCGGGCGAGGGTGTTCGCGTTGTCCGCGGCGATCAGGTCCTGCTCACCGGGGCGCTGCACCGGCCGCTCGTACACCGGGCCCTGGTGGGCGACGGTGCGCGGCGGCACGTCCACGACCAGCTCGTCGTGCCAGTAGATCTCCAGGTTCTCGCCGTCGGTGACCTCGCCGATCACCGTCGCGAGCACGTCCCACTTCGCGCACACCGCCATGAACTCGTCCACGCGGGACGGTTCGACGACGGCGCACATGCGCTCCTGGGATTCGCTGGAGAGGACCTCCGCCGGGTTCATGCCCGACGCGCGCAGCGGCACCCGGTCCAGGTCCACGCGCATCCCGCCGTCACCGGCCGAGGCCAGCTCCGAGGTCGCGCAGGACAGGCCGGCGCCGCCCAGGTCCTGGATGCCCACGACCAGACCCGAGTGGTACAGGTCCAGGCAGCACTCGATCAGCACCTTCTCGGTGAACGGGTCGCCGACCTGCACGCTCGGGAGCTTCTTGCGGCCCGTGCCGCCCTCGGCGTCGTCGAAGGTCTCCGACGCCAGCACCGAGACACCGCCGATGCCGTCCAGGCCCGTGCGGGCACCGAACAGGATGATCTTGTTGCCGGTGCCGGAGGCGTGCGCGAGGTGCAGGTCCTCGGTCTTCATCACGCCGACGCACATCGCGTTCACCAGCGGGTTGCCCGCGTAGGACTCGTCGAACACGACCTCGCCGCCGATGTTCGGCAGCCCCAGGCAGTTCCCGTAGCCGCCGACCCCGGCCACCACGCCCGGCAGCACCCGGCGGGTGTCCGGCGCGTCCGCCGGGCCGAAGCGCAGCGGGTCCGCCACCGCGACCGGGCGGGCGCCCATCGCCATGATGTCGCGGACGATGCCGCCGACACCCGTGGCCGCGCCCTGGTACGGCTCCACGTACGACGGGTGGTTGTGCGACTCCAGCTTGAACGTGACCGCCCAGCCGTCGCCGATGTCCACCACGCCCGCGTTCTCGCCGATGCCGGCGAGCATCTTCTCCCGCATCTCCGGCGTCGTGGTCTCGCCGAAGTACTTCAGGTGCACCTTCGAGGACTTGTACGAGCAGTGCTCGCTCCACATCACCGAGTACATCGCCAGTTCGGCGTCGGTGGGGCGGCGGCCCAGGATCTCCTTGATCCGCTCGTACTCGTCGTCCTTCAGGCCCAGCTCGCGGTACGGCTGCGCCAGGTCCGGCGAGGACTTCGCGATGCCCACCGTGTCCAGCTCCGGCCGGGACTCCACCGGATCCGCCTCCGGGCCGTCGGCGACCGCGGCCACCGCGGCGGCCGTCGCGTCGTGCTCGTTGTTGCTCACGCTGCCACCAGTACGTCGAGAGCGGACAGGAACATGCCGAGGCCGTCATCGGTGGGCCCGGTCAGCGGGTCGATCGCGTGCTCCGGGTGCGGCATCAGGCCGGCGACCCGGCCGCGCGCGTCGGTGATGCCCGCGATGCCGCGCAGGGAACCGTTCGGGTCGTCCTCCAGGTACCGGAACAGCACCCGGCCCTCGCCCTCCAGCTCGTCCAGCACGGCCTGGTCCGCCATGTAGGCGCCCTCACCGGACTTCAGCGGGATCAGCAGCTCGGCGCCCGCGTCGTAGCGGGACGTCCACGCGGAGGAGTTGTTCTCGACCTTCAGCCACTGGTCGCGGCACACGAAGTGCAAGCCCGAGTTGCGGGTCAGCGCACCCGGCAGCAGCCCGGCCTCGCACAGGATCTGGAAGCCGTTGCAGATGCCCAGCACCGGCATCCCCTGCCCGGCGGCGCGCACCACCTCGCCCATCACCGGGGCGAACTTCGCGATCGCGCCGCAGCGCAGGTAGTCCCCGTAGGAGAACCCGCCCGGCACGACCACCGCGTCCACGCCGCGCAGGTCCGCGTCGGCGTGCCACAGCGGCACCGCCTCGGCACCCGCCTTGCGGACCGCGCGCTGCGCGTCCACGTCGTCGAGGGTGCCGGGGAAGGTGATGACGCCGATCTTCGGGCTCATGCCGGTACCGCCTCTCCGCGATTCGCAGTGGTGGTTGCGCCCGGCCGAACCTCGCGTTCCGTGGTTCCTCGTGGCCGGCTTGCGTCACGTTCCCCTGAGGTGCGGTCACGCAGGACTGGAGTGGGCCCGAAATCGCTCATGCTTCCACCCTGCGGACGACGAAGTTCTCGATCACGGGGTTGGCCAGCAGCGTTTCGGCGATCTGGGCGAGCGCGGCGTCGTCGACGTCGTCGGCGACCTCCAGCTCGAACCGCTTCCCCTGGCGGACTTCGGAGATGCCCTCGAAGCCGAGCCGGGGCAGCGCAGCGGCCACCGCCTGACCCTGCGGGTCGAGAATCTCCTGCTTGGGCATGACGTCGACGACGACTCGGGCCACGGGCGATGCTCCCGGATTCGTGCAGATCCTCCTGCCCCGTGCAGGACAGGGATGGATGTCCAGCAGTACCTGCAAAGGGTAACTGAGCTGCGGGTTCGCCCTCGCAGACAGGTGCACCGGAAGCGCCGTGGACCACATCCGGCCACGCTCCGCGACCAAATCGTCACCGTTCATCCGGCCGGGGGAGGTCACGCGAATCCACTCCCGCTTTCCGCGCAGTGCTGCTCAGCCGAATTCAGCAGCATTGCGCAGAAAAGCATTTTCACGCTGTGTCCTCCGGCACTTTCCGCCGCATTCGCGGAACGTTCACCGGACTTCGCACGTCTTCCTCATGGCAACACCGGAAGGCGGGCCACGACGAGCACCGCGTGGACCGCACCGCACACCCCGGACACCGACGAAACCCCAGCTCCCCGGCCGCAGAGCCCGAACAGGCCGGGTGGAACCGCCACCGCAGGCGCGCGGAGAACCGTTCGCGCGACGCGGGGCGGCGGGGATTCCGCCACCCCCAGCGGAATCCCCGGAACGCTTCCCGTTGCGCTGCACACCCCCCGATCAGCGGCGCAACGGGAAGCTCCGGACATGTCAGTTCCGCGATGCGTTCCTGGTCTCACCCGAATGGGAGAACTCGAATTCCGCGACCCGTTTCCCGGCCACCTCCCGGCGAACCGGACCGAACGCCCTGCCGCACCGGAAACGACCTCGCGCACCGCTCTGGGAAGCTGGAGGGCGACACCGATGCGTCCGGGGAGGGCGAGCCGATGAAGATCACACACTTCGGACACGCGTGCGTGCTGGTGGACACCGGGCAGGCGCGGCTGCTCATCGACCCCGGCGCGTTCTCCCAGGGGTTCGAGGAGCTGCGGGACCTCGACGCGGTGCTCATCACCCACCAGCACTTCGACCACCTCGACGCCGACCGGCTGCCCGGGCTGCTCGGGGCCAACCCCGGCGCGCGGCTCATCACCGACCCGGCCACCGCGGACATCGTCACCGGCCAGGGCTTCCAGGCCGAAGCGGTCCGGCCCGGGGACGCGTTCGAACTCGGCGGGGCCGCCGTGAACGTCGTCGGCGGCCAGCACGCCGTGATCCACCCGGACATCCCGGTGATCGACAACGTCGGGCTCGTCGTCGACCACGGCGCCTTCTACCACCCCGGTGACTCCTTCCACGTGCCCGAACAGCGGATCGACGTGCTGGGACTGCCCACCGGGGCGCCGTGGCTGAAGCTCTCCGAGGCCGTGGACTTCCTGCGCGCCGTCGCGCCGCGGGTCGCGGTGCCCATCCACGAGGCCGTGCTGGCCTCGCCCGCGATGCACCACCGGATGTTCGAGCAGCTCGCGCCGCAGGACACCGACGTGGCCGTGCTGGACCGGGCCGCGGCGACCTCCGTGTAGGACACCGCCGCGGCCGCTGGTGGATCAGTCGTCGTGGTGGTCGTCGTGGTCGTCGTCGAAGCGGTCGTCGTCGTGGTCGTCATCCCGATCGTCGAGCCGGTCGTCCCGGTCGTCGTCGAGCCGGTCGTCCCGGTCGTCGTGCCGCTCGGCCGCGCCCGGCGGCAGCGGTGCCGGAGCGCCCGCCCGCAGCCGCGCCTCGGCCTCGGCTTCCGCCCGGTCGTCCGCGTCGTCCCACGGCCCGTCGTCGAAGCGGTCGTCGTCCCACGGCCCGTCGTCGTCCCACCTCGCGGGTGCTCCGGCGGCCGGGTTCGCCGGCACCGCGCCGGTACCCGCGCCCGCGAGCGCGACGCCCGCGCCACCGACCCCCAGCACGCCCACGATCGCCGCGGTGGCCAGCACCGCCCTGCTCGGTTTCCTGATCCGCATCCGTCCTCGTCCTCCCGGTCGCTTTCCTCCTGGACGAGATCGAGCTTCGCGGCCGCGGATGAGCTCACCCTGAGCCCGAGGTGAAAGCCCCTTCACCCGCTCGGCAGCGCACGGTCCGCCTCAGCTGGAGAGCGGGTCGAGGTTGCGGATCGCGGCGGGCAGCGGCATCAGCCGGCGGGGGACGGCGGTGGCGGCGAACGCGGCGTAGGTCGCGGGCTCCGCGCCGTGGTGCAGCGCGAGGTCGACCGCGTCCAGCACGGCCTGCCGCGAACCGGACCGCGCCAGGTCGGCGGCGTCCACCGCCAGCCGCACCGGCCGACCGCGCCGGGCCGCCCGGCTCACGCCCAGCACCAGCGCCCGGCACCACCAGTGCTCCACCCGGGCGCCCGGCCCGAGTGCGTGCACCCGGGCGCGGTGCACCCGTCCGGTGCGCAGCTCGTGCACGCCCAGCGCGTCGGCGCACACCGCGAAGTCCCGCCTGCGCAGCGCCGTCACCGTGCCCGGCGAGGACAGCCAGCGCGGCGGCACGAACAGTTCGGCGCGCAGCCCCAGCCGGTCCAGGGCGGCGGCCGCGGCGTGCAGCCGCAGCCCGGCCTCGTGCGCGGGGAGCGCGGCGAACTCGGCACCGCGGACCGCGGCCGTCGGACCGGACGACGCCACCCTCGGCAGCAGCCGCTGCGCGTGCGGGGCGTGGTCGAAGCCGTGCAGCGCCACCGCGTCCCCGAGGCGGCGCCGCTCCCGCACCCAGCTCACCGCGGGCCGGTCCGGCCCCGGTGGCGCGGTGCCGTTCGGGCGCGGCGCCACCAGCAGCGTCAGCGGGACGCGGCGCAGATCCAGCTCGGCGGCGAACCCGGCGCAGTGCTCCAGCGCCCGGTCTCCGAGCCCCGACAGGGAGACGACCAGCGGAAAGCCCACGGCTCACCATTGGGCCGCACCCGGGTGTCCCGGCCCTGACCGCCGGGTGACCGAACGGCGCAGATCGGGCGAACGTCGCCCGGGCGATCAAGCAGGCCGGACGTCCGCGAGTCGGCGTCCGCGGACCGGAGGCCCGCAGGCCGGGCGTCCGCAAGCCAGGTGTCCCCCAGACCGGAGGTCGCCGAACCGGCGGTCCCGAGCCAGGCTGTCCGCAGACCGGGCGCCCGCAGATCAGGCGTCCGCGGACCGGAGGTCGTCGAGCCGGGCATCAGCAGACCAGGGGTCGGCGAACCGGCGGTCGGCGAACCGGGTGATCAACGGGTCGTCGGCCGATCGGCGCGAAACCGGCGGCAAGCGGGCCCCGGATCAGGCGGGCGAAGGCCAGTCGGCGAGGTCGCGGCCGGTGATGCGCTCGTAGGCCTCGACGTAGCGGTCGCGGGTGGCGGCCACCACCTCGTCCGGCAGCGACGGCGGCGGCACGTCGGAGGCCCGGTCCCAACCGGACTCCGGCGAGGTCAGCCAGTTCCGCACGTACTGCTTGTCGAACGACGGCTGCACCCGGCCCGGCTCGTAGCCGTCGGCCGGCCAGAACCGGGAGGAGTCGGGGGTGAGCACCTCGTCGCCCAGCACGATGCCGTCGGCGTCGAGGCCGAACTCGAACTTGGTGTCGGCGAGGACCACGCCGCGGCTCTCCGCGTGCTCGGCGGCCCGCGCGTACACCCGCAGCGTCAGCTCCCGCAGCTGCTCGGCGCGCTCCCGGCCCACCTCGGCGGCCACGGCGTCGAAGCTGACGTTCTCGTCGTGCGAGCCGAGCTCCGCCTTCGTGGCCGGGGTGAAGATCGGCTCGGGCAGCCGGGACGCCTCGGTCAGCCCGTCCGGCAGTTCGACGCCGCACACCGCGCCGGTCGCCCGGTAGTCGACGAGGCCGGAGCCGGTGAGGTAACCGCGGGCCACGCACTCCACCGGCAGCATCTCCAGCCTGCGCACCAGCAGCGCGCGGCCGCGCACCTCGGCGGGGATGCGCGGGTCGTCGTGCGCGACGACGTGGTTCGGCACCAGCTCGGCGAGCAGGTCGAACCAGAACACGCTCATCGCCGTCAGCACCCGGCCCTTGTCCGGGATGGGGGTGTCGAGCACGTGGTCGTAGGCCGAGATGCGGTCCGACGCGACCATCAGCAGGTGCTCGTCGTCCACGGCGTGCAGCTGGCGAACCTTGCCCGCGGCGATCAGCGGGTATGCCGAGAGTGCGACCACGCGGCGATTCTCCCCCACGCCGACCGCCGCCCGGCCGAGCGGCCCTCCGGAGGCTCCGGTGCACGGCCCGTTCGCCCGGGTCGGCTGGGCGAACGGGCCGTCCACCTGCGGGATCAGAGGATGGGGGACGGGGTGTACCGGGCCGCCTCGGGGTAGCGGGCGACGACCTCGTCCACCGCGGCGACGACGGCCGCGACCTGGGCGGAGGCCGCGCCGGTGAAGGACAGCCGGTCGGCGAGCAGCTCCTCCAGCGCCGCCTTGTCCAGCGGCAGCCGCTCGTCCGCGGCGAGCCGGTCCAGCAGGTCGTTGCGCTCGATCCCCTGCTCCCGCATGGCCAGCGCCACGGCGACCGCGTTCTCCTTGATCGCCTCGTGCGCCGTCTCCCGGCCGACGCCGGCGCGCACCGCCGCCATCAGCACCTTCGTCGTGGCCAGGAACGGCAGGTAGCGGTCCAGCTCGCGGGCCACCACGGCCGGGTAGGCGCCGAACTCGTCGAGCACCGTCAGGAACGTCTCCAGCAGCCCGTCGAACGCGAAGAACGCGTCCGGCAGCGCGATGCGGCGCACCACCGAGCAGGACACGTCGCCCTCGTTCCACTGGTCCCCGGCCAGCTCGCCGCCCATCGACGCGTAACCGCGCAGCAGCACGGACAGGCCGTTGACGCGTTCGCAGGAGCGGGTGTTCATCTTGTGCGGCATGGCGCTGGAGCCGACCTGGCCGGGCTGGAAGCCCTCGGTGACGAGCTCGTGGCCCGCCATCAGCCGGATCGTCTTCGCCACCGAGGACGGCGCCGCGGCCAGCTGGGACAGCGCGGTGAGCACCTCGAAGTCCAGCGAGCGCGGGTACACCTGGCCGACGCTGGTGAGCACCTTCCCGAACCCGAGGTGCTCGGCGATGCGGCCTTCGAGGTCGGCGAGCTTCCCGGCGTCGCCGAGCAGGTCCAGCATGTCCTGCGAGGTGCCGACCGGGCCCTTGATGCCGCGCAGCGGGTAGCGGGCCAGCAGGTCCTCGACCCGGCCGAACGCGACGAGCAGCTCGTCGGCGGCCGTCGCGAACCGCTTGCCGAGCGTGGTGGCCTGCGCCGCCACGTTGTGCGACCGGCCCGCCACGACCAGCTCGCCGTGCTCGGCGGCCAGCCGCGCCAGCCGGGCCAGCACGGCGACCACGCGGTCGCGCACGTGCTCCAGGCTGCGGCGGACCTGCAGCTGCTCCACGTTCTCGGTGAGGTCGCGGGAGGTCATGCCCTTGTGCACGTGCTCGTGCCCGGCGAGGGCGTTGAACTCCTCGATGCGGGCCTTCACGTCGTGCCGGGTCTGGCGCTCGCGCTCGGCGATGGATTCCAGGTCGACCTGGTCGACGACCCGCTCGTAGTCGGCGACCGCGCCCGCGGGCACGTCGACGCCGAGGTCGGCCTGGGCGCGCAGCACGGCCAGCCACAGCTGCCGTTCCAGCACGATCTTGTGCTGCGGGGACCACAGCTCGACCAGCTCCGGCGAGGCGTAGCGGTGGGCGAGCACGTTCGGGAGGTGGGGCTTGACCGTCACGGCTGACCAGGATACTTCCCGGCCGCGGACCCCAGGACCGGGCAGTGGGCGGGCGCGGAAAATCGGTCGAGGCGGCGGGCCGTCGCGAGCTAGGTTCGGCTCGTCATGACTCCTGATCCGCGCGGCCCGCTGCGCCTGCTGTGGTCGCTGCTGCGCGACCGTCCCGCGCTGCTGGCCGCGGCACCCGTCACCGGTTCGCTGTGGCTGCTGCCGACCGCGGTGCTGCCGCTGGTCATCGGGCGCGCGCTGGACGCGGGCGTGGCCGGCCGGGACGGGTCGGCGCTGCTGCGGTGGGTGCTGGTGGTGCTGGTGCTCGGGATCGTGCAGGCGTTGGGCGCGGCGGCGCTGAGCTGGACCTCGCACACCCTGTGGCTGCACGGCGCGAGCTCCGCCGAGAAGGTGGTGCTGCACCACGTGGCGGGCCTCGGCGGCGCGCTGACCAGGCGCGTCCGCACCGGTGAGGTGGTGTCCGCAGGCTCCGCCGACATATACCAGGTGGGGCAGGCGTTCGAGGTGTCCGCCCGGCTCAGCGGAGCGGTCGTCGCGTTCCTCGCCGCCGCGGGCGCGCTGCTGACGATCTCGCCGCTGATGGCGGTGGTGGCGCTGGTCGGGGTGCCGCTGGCGACGCTGGGCATCGGGCCGCTGCTGGGCCCGCTGCGGCGCCGCGAGGAGGCGCAGCGGGAGAACCTGACCGGGCTGAACACGCTCGCCGCGGACATCGTGTCCGGGCTGCGCGTGCTGCGCGGCATCGGCGGCGAGTCCCGGTTCCACGACCGGTTCGTCGCGGCCAACCGCCGCGTCCAGGACTCCGGGGTCGCCGCCGGGCGGATCACCGCGTGGCTGGCCGGGGCGGAAGTGCTGCTGCCCGGTCTGGTGACGGTGCTGGTCACCTGGCTGGGCGCGCGGATGGCGCTGGCCGGGACGATCAGCGCCGGTGAGCTCGTCGCGTTCTACGGGGTGTCCAGCTTCCTGGTCATCCCGGTGCGCACCGCCACCGAGGCCGCGAGCACCTTCGCCTCGGCCGTCGTGGCCGCGGACCGCGCCTGCGCGCTGCTGCGGCTGCGACCGGAACCCGCCGACCCGGACGTGCCGCGGACGCTGCCCGCCGGACCGCTCGCGCTCGCAGACGAGCGCACCGGGGCCCGCGCCGACGCGGGCGAGCTCACTGCCGTCGACGCCGCCGGGCACGGCGAAGCGCTGGCCGAACGCCTCGCCCGGCACGTCGACGACGGGCCGGTGCTGGCCGGCGGCGTGCCGCTCGCGGAGGTCGCCATCGCCGAGCTGCGGGAGCGGATCGTGCTCGCGCACAACCAGGACCTGCTGTTCGCCGGTCCGGTCCGCGCCGGGATCGACCTGGGCTCGCCGGTGCCGGTGGAGGCCGCGCTGCACGCCGCCGACGCCGCGGACGTGCTCGCCGCGCTGCCCGCGGACGGCGAGCTCACCGAGCAGGGCCGCGCGCTCTCCGGCGGCCAGCGCCAGCGGCTGCTGCTGGCGCGGGCGCTGTGCAGCGACGCCGACGTGCTGGTGCTGGACGAACCCACCTCCGCGGTGGACGCGCACACCGAGGCGCGCATCGTGCGCCGCGTCCGCGACCTGCGGAAAGGACGCACCACGATCGTGCTCACGCAGAGCCCGCTGTGGCACGCGGTCGCCGACCGGGTGGTGCACGTGACGGAGGACCACGCATGACGCTGCCCCTGGCCGAGCGGACCGAGGTGCTGCGGTGGCTGCGGCGCACCGCCGCCGCCCACCGGAAGCGGTTCGCGCTGCTCGTGCTGCTGTTCGCGCTGTCCACCGCGGTCGGCCTGATCGGCCCGCAGCTGCTCGGCCGCCTGGTGGACGCGGTGGTCGCCGGAGCACCGGTGCGGCAGGTCGACCTGCTGGCGGCCGGGTTCCTGGCGGTGCTGGTGGTGCACGCGCTGCTGGCCCGCGCGGCCCGGCTGCGCGCCGCCGTGTTCGGCGAAGCCGTGCTCGCCGAGGCCCGGGAGCGGGTGGTGGGCCGCGCGCTGCGGCTGCCGCTGAGCACCGTGGAGGAAGCAGGCACCGGGGACCTGCTCAGCCGCGCCACCTCCGACGTGGACCGGCTCGACTCCACCGTCCGCGACGCGGCACCCGAGCTGACCGGGGCGGCGCTGGCGCTCGTGTTCACCGCGGCCGCGATGGTCGCCACCGCACCGCTGCTCGCCTGCGGCCTGCTGGTGGCGGTCCCGCTGCTGGTGGCGGTGAGCCGCTGGTACTTCCCGCGCGCCCGGCGGACGCTGACCAGGCTGCTCGCGGACTGGGCCGGGGTGCAGTCCGGCATCCACGAGACCGTGCGGGGCGCCCGCACCATCGACTCGCTGCGGCTCGCCGCGCGGCGCCGCGAGCACAACGACCGGGTGCTCGCGCAGGCCGTCGCCGACGAGCAGAGGCACCGCGGGCTGCTGTCGATCTTCCTGCCCGCGCTGGAGCTGTCCTACGTGCTGCCGCTCGCGGCGATCCTGCTCATCGGCGGCTGGAGCTACCACGCGGGGCTGGCGGAGCTGGGCACGGTGACGACGGTGGTGCTGTACGCGGCGGCGCTGTCCGAACCGCTGGCCGAGCTGTTCTCCTGGCTGGAGGAGCTGCAGCTGGGGCACGCGGCGCTGCGGCGGATCCTCGGGGTGCCGGGGAGCGGGGCGGGGAAGCCCGAACGCGCTGAGCATGAGCGTCGTCCCGAGCACGAGCGTTCCGCGCCCCATCGCCCGGAGCCCCACCGCGCTGCGCCCGAACGCCCAGAACTCGATCACGCTGCGCCCGATCACCCGGAGCGCGAACGCGCCGAGCCCGAACACGCCGAATCCGATCGCGCCGCGATCAGGGACGCCGCGCTCGGGGACACCGCACCCCGCGACGCCGGACCCGAGCGCACCGAGCACCGTCCCGCGGCCGGCCGCGGCACGTCCGAGCGAGCCGGTTCCGGCGCGCACGACCTGGTGCTGCGCGACGTCCGGTTCTCCTACCGCGCGGGCCGCGAGGTCCTGCACGGCGTCGACCTGCGGGTTCCCGCCGGGGAGCGGCTCGTCGTGGTCGGTCCGTCCGGGGCGGGCAAGTCCACGCTGGGACGGCTCATCGCGGGCGTCAGCGCACCCGACTCCGGTTCGGTCGCCTTCGGCGACGTGGAGATCACCGCGTTGCCGCCCGCCCGCGTCCGCCGGGAGGTCCTGCTGCTCACCCAGGAGCAGCACGTGTTCACCGCGAGCCTGCGGGACAACCTGTCGCTGCCCGAAGCGCGGGAGTGGACCGACCGCGAACTGCACGAGGCGCTGGCGGTGGTCGGCGCCGCCGAGTGGGCCGCGCGGCTGCCGGGCGGGCTGGACGCGGTGGTCGGCTCCGGCGGCGCGGCGGTGCCCGCCGCGGTCGCACAGCAGCTCGCGCTGGCCCGGGTGGTGCTCGCCGACCCGCACACGTTGGTGCTCGACGAGGCGACCTCGCTGCTGGACGGGGACGGCTCGCGGGAGCTGGAGCGCTCGCTGTCCCGGCTGCTGGCCGGGCGCACCGTCATCGCCATCGCGCACCGGCTGCACACCGCGCGCACCGCGGACCGGGTGGCGGTGGTGGACGGCGGACGGATCGTGGAGCTCGGCGCGCACCGCGAGCTGCTGGCGGCGGACGGCTCCTACGCCGCCCTGCACCGCGCCGCCGCGGGCGAGGACTGATTCCCGCCGTGGGGCGGTGGTCCCCGGCGGCCCGTCGCCGCCGGGACCGCTGTCGCCGGTGGCTCCGCCGCAGGCGACGGCACCGTCCTCGCGAGCACCCGCGGGTGGTCGGCGGCTTCGCCGCGTGGACACGAGCACGATCCGGAGTGGGGTGCGCGGACGGTGGCGCGCATCTCGGGCTCGGGGAGAAGCGCCTGACCTCGGAGTCCCGGATTTCTGGTACGGTCGTCCCGGAACTGGAGGTAGTGATGGCTTGGATCGTGCTGATGATCTCCGGCGTGTTCGAGGCGGGCTGGGCGATCTCGCTGAAGCTCTCCGACGGCTTCAGCAAGCTGTGGCCCAGCGTGTCGTTCCTGGTGCTGGCCGCGATCAGCTTCAGCGGCCTCGCCTGGGCCATGCGCACGCTGCCCGCCGGCCCCGCCTACGCGGTGTGGACCGGCATCGGCGCCGCGCTCACCGCCGTGATCGGCATGGTGTGGCTCGGCGACGCCGTGTCCGCGCTCAAGATCGTGTCGCTGGTGCTCATCGTCGCCGGGGTGATCGGGCTGAACCTCGCCGGATCGCACTGACTCCTAGGATCGGGCGTCATGACAGCGGCCACCCCCAAGGGCGAACGCCGCCGCCACGCACTCGTCGCGGCGGCGGCGGAACTGCTCGCCGAAGGCGGGCTCGAAGCGGTGCGGCACCGCGCCGTGGCGGAACGCGCCGGGCTGCCGCTCGCGTCCACCACCTACTACTTCACCTCGCTCGACGACCTCGTCGCCGCCGCCGTCGCGCACGAGGGCCGCGCGGAGCGCGCCGCGGGCCGCGCCCGGCTCGACGGGCTCGCCGACGAGCTCCGCACCACCGAGGACGTCGTGGAACTGGTGCTGGACCTGCTGCTGGGCACCGGATCCCGGATCGGCGGCACCGAGCCGGTGCTGCTGCGCTACGAACGGCTCGTCGGCTCGCCGCGGCGGCCGTACCTGGCGCCGCTGATGCGGGAGCTCACCGGGGAGCTGAAGGACCTGCTCGGCGAGATCCTCGCCCGCAGCGGCAGGCCCGTCGACCGCGAGCAGCTGGACGAGCTCATCGCGCTCGTCGACGGGACCGTGGTGAACGCGCTCATCGAGAGCGACCCCGAGCCGCGCCGCGCGGCCCGCCGGACCCTCCGCCGCAGGCTCGGCTGACCGGTCAGAAGCGGGGCGCCAGGTCCGCCGCGATGCCACCGAGGCGGTCGGCGAACGGCGCCGTCGGCGCGCCCATCGGCTCGCTGAGCACCGTCAACGTCCGGCCGCTGCGCGTCGGCACCTCCACCACCTCGGTGTGCGGCGCCCGACCCTCCGCGGCCGCGGGTTTCGCGCCGGACGGGCTCAGCAGCAGCGCCACCTTCCCCGACACCGCGCCCTCCCGGACCGGGACCGCGGCGGTCCGCGACCCGATCGGGCAGGAGCCGTCGGCACCCGTCGGCCGGGTGCTCCCCGCCTCCGGCAGCTGCTCGGCCAACGCCGCGGCCAACGCCGAATCCGGTGCGCCGCACTCGGCGCCCGCCTTCGGGTCGCCCAAGGTGATCGGGCCGGAGCGCGGCGTCGCGGGCTCCTGCGGCAGCGCCATCGGCGCCTGCGTCGGCTCGGCCGGGGCCTGCGCCACCGGTTCCCCGGACTGGCCGAAGAACCCGGTGCCCACGCCGACCCCGCCGACCAGCACGGCCGCCGCGACCAGCGAGCCACCGGCGAACGCCGTGCGGCGGCGCGCCGTCACCCGGCGGGACCCGCGCAGCACGTCCTGCTCGTCGAACGACGCCTCGGGCGCGTCGCGGGCCGCGTTGTGGAAGAGCTGTTCCAGCTCGGTCTCGTTCACTTGCCGCACCTCCTCACGACGTCGATCGAAGATCGTCGAGCTGGCCGCCCAAGGCCTCGCGCAGCGCCTCCAGCCCACGGGCCGACTGGCTCTTCACGGTGCCTTCGCTGCACTTCATCACCTCGGCGACCCCGGCGACGTCGAGCCCCTCCAGGAATCGGAGCACCAGCACGGCCCGCTGCTTCGGCGGCACCTGGCGCAGCCCGGCGACCAGCGTCTGCCGGGTCGCGATGCCGTCTTCGACCGAGCCGCCGGTGGGCCGGTCCGGGAGCACGTCGGTGAACTTCTCGCGGCGCCACGGCCGCCGGGACTCGTCGATCACGGCTCGGCTGAGCGTGCGGCGGACGTACGCGTCCAACGCGCCCTTGTCCCGCACCTTGCGCCAATGCCGGTGCAAGGAGATGAACGCGGTCTGGGCCAGGTCGTCCGCGCGGTGCCAGTCACCGCACATCATGTACGCCATCCGACGAACCGCCTCCCGCCGAGCCGCGAAATACTCCGCGAACTCCTGCTCCTCGCGCTGGTCCACGCGGAACTCTCCGCTCGTCCGTGCTTGCACTGCTGGGACGGTGCGCCCGGCACCTGTGGTTGCACGCCGCCGCAAAAACGAACGGTGCGCGTGCAGAACCTTAGTGAAGGCGGACCGCCCGGCCGAGCCGCCACCGGTGGAGTTCCGGGCCGCGCAGGTCAGCCGCGCGGGCACCCGCTGCGATCACCCGGATGCGCGGTGCCACGGCCCCGAGCGGGCCGAGCGGAATCCTCCGACCAGTTGCCTCGACCCCCCGCTGATGTGGTGTGATCGGTTCGTGACCCGAACGGCCCCCATCGACCTGCGTTCCGACACGGTCACGCGCCCCGACGAGCGGATGGCCGCGGCGATGGCCGACGCCGAAGTCGGCGACGACGTGCTCGACCACGACCCGACCATGCGCGCGCTGGAGGAGCGGGCCGCCCAGCTGCTCGGCACCGCCGCCGCGCTGTGGGTGCCCAGCGGCACGATGGGCAACCTGATCGCGCTGTCGGTGCACCTGCGCCGCGGGGACCGGTTCCTCGCGCCGCGCGGCGCGCACGTGCTGCACCACGAGCTGGGCTCCGCCGCGTGGCTCGCCGGGGGCATGCCGGAACCGCTGGAGTGGGACGCCGGTCCGGGACGGCCCACCGCCGACTCGGTGCGTGCGCACGCGAGCGGCGACCGGCGCTACGACGCGCTGCACACCACGCTGCTGTGCCTGGAGAACACGCACAACGCGGCGGGTGGCGCGGTCATCCCGCCGCACGAGCACGCCCAGCTCGCCGCGGCCGCCCGCGACCGCGGGCTGCACGTGCACCTGGACGGCGCGCGGATCTGGAACGCCGCCACCGCGCTCGGGTTGCCGCCCGCCGCGCTGACCGTCGGGGTCGACACGGTGCAGGCCTGCCTGAGCAAGGGGCTCGGCGCCCCCGTCGGATCGGTGGTGGCCGGGACCAGCGACTTCGTCGCCGAGGCGCGGCGGGTGCGCAAGATGCTCGGCGGCGGCGTCCGGCAGGGCGGGGTGCTCGCGGCGGCCGGGCTGGTCGCGCTGGACCGGATCGCGGACCTGGCGGCGGACCACCGGCACGCGGCGCTGCTCGCCGACGGGCTCACCGAGCTCGGCTGGGACGTCACCGCCCCGCAGACCAACATCGTGCTGGCCGCGGTGCCGGACGTGCGGCTCACCCTGGACCGGCTGCGGGAGATCGGGGTGCTCGCGGTGCCGATGGACGGGAACGTGCGGTTCGTGACGCACCGGGACGTGGGCGAGCGGGACGTCCAGGAGGTGCTGCACCGGATCTCCCGCAGCGGCGGCGCGGACCGGCCGGCCGGGATCCCGCAGGCGGGCTGACCCGGGATCAGCTCCCGGTGGCCAGCCTGCGCCTGCGGTGGGCGGCCATCCGGACCGGGGCGTTGTGCTCACCGCGGCCGCGGTAGCCGCCGACCCGCTGCACCACCTCGAAGAACACCCGCGAGCCCGGCACCGCCACCGAGAAGTGCAGGTACTCGCCGCGCGCGTCCCGGTCGTAGAGCACCGAGCACTCCCGCAGCCGCGCCGCGAGCCCCGGGTCCAGCTCCAGCCGGGCGTCCAGGTCGTCGTAGTAGTTGTCCGGGATCGCCACCACCGGCGCGCCCAGCTCCCGCACCGCGCGCGCGGTGGCGAACACGTCGTCGGTGCTCAGCGCCACGTGCTGCGGGTTCGGCACGGCGGGCGCCCACGAGCCGCGGCGCAGCACCGCCGAGTCCAGCGCCAGCCGCACCGTCCCGCCCGGGTCCAGCACCAGCCTGCTGCGCACCAGCCCGAACGGGGCGGCGAACTCCACCGGCGGCTCCGGGTCGAGGCCCAGCACCGAGCGGTAGAACAGGATCGCCTCGTCGAAGTGGTCGAACGGCTGGGTCATCGCGACGTGGTCGATGCCGGTGACGCCCGCGCCCGCGGTGCCGCCCGGCTCGGGGTCGAAGTCGCCGAGCCAGCTCGCGTCCCGGTCCGCGCCGGTGCGGCAGAAGAACAGGGCGGTGCCGTCCGGTGCGGCCACCGAGGACAGGTCCGCCTCGTCGGGCCGGGCGGAGCGCGGCAGCACCGGCGCGAGCAGCCCTTCGGCGCGGCGGGTGGCGGCGCGCGGGTCGGCGCTGTGCACGCCGATCGCGGCGAGCGCCCCGCCGCCGCGGTGCTCGGGCCGGTCCGGCCCGGTGTTCACCAGGATCCGCGCGTCCCCCTGCTCCCAGAGGCGCACCGGTTTGGAGCGGTGCCGCCCGGCCGGCCGGAAGCCGAGCGCGGCCAGCGTCGAGCCCAGCCGCTCGCCCGCGCCGGCGTCGGCACCGAGCTCCACGAACGCCGGTCCGGCCAGCTCGGGCGGTTCGGGCAGGCTCCGGCCGCCGACGACGGGCCCCGCCGGTACCGCGGCCTCCTCCAGCGCCAGCAGCGAGCGCATCGCGTCCACCGCGGCCGGGCCCGGATCGGCCTGCCGGAACACGTCGTTGAAGACCTCCAGGGACAGCGGCCCCGCGTAGCCGGCGGCGAGCACCGCGCCGAGGAAGCCCGCCAGGTCGAACTCGCCCTGGCCGGGGAACAGCCGGTGGTGCCTGCTCCACTGCAGCAGGTCCATGTTCATCCGCGGGGCGTCGGCCAGCTGCAGGAAGAACAGCTTCTCGGCGGGGATGGTGCGGATCGTGGTGGGGTCGCCGCCGCGGGACAGGATGTGGAAGCTGTCCAGGCACACGCCGAGCGCGGGGTGGTCGGCGCGGCGCACGATGCGCCAGGCCCGCTCGTAGGTGTCCACGAACCGGCCCCAGGCGAGCGCTTCGTAGCAGATCCGGATGCCGCGCCCGGCGGCGAGCTCGGCGAGGTCGTGCAGCTGCTCGGCGGCCAGGTCGTCGTCGTCCACGGCCTCCGGGGACACCGAGGAGCACACCAGCGCCAGGTCGGCGCCGAGGCGCGCCATCAGGTCGAACTTGTGCTCGGCGCGGCGCAGGTTGGCGCGCAGCACGTCGCGCGGGACCGCTTCGAAGTCGCGGAACGGCTGGTACAGGTCGATGGCCAGGCCGAGGTCGGCGCACTGCGCGCGGATCCGCTCCGGGGTGGCGGCGGAGGCGATCAGGTCGTTCTCGAAGATCTCCACCCCGTCGAAGCCGGCCGCGGACGCGGCGGTGAGCTTGTCCTCCAGCGACCCGGACAGGCAGACCGTGGCGATGGAGCGGGCGCGTTCAACGGGCTGCGTGGACACGGGGGCCTCCGGGTTCGGTCACGAGGGTCTCGAAGTGGCGCAGCATCCGCTCCGGGTCGGGTTCCCGCCCGGTGAACAGCCGGAACGCGTCGGCGGCCTGGAACACGGCCATGCCGCCGCCGTCGAGGACGCGGCAGCCGCGGGCGCGGGCGGTGCGGACGAGCTCGGTCTCCAGCGGCCGGTACACCACGTCGGCGACCCACAGCCCGGGGTGCAGCACGTCGGCGGGCACCGGCAGCCCGGGGTGGGCGGCCATGCCGACCGGCGTGGCGTGCACCAGCCCGTCGGCGCCGGTGAGCGCGGCGGCGGGGTCGAAGCCGGAGCTCGCGCGGTCCGGGCCGAACCGGCCGCGCAGCGCGGCGGCGAGCTCGGCGGCCCGGGCCTCGTCCAGGTCGAGCACGTGCAGCGAGCCGGTGCCGAGGGTGAGCAGCCCGTGCGCCACGGCGGCCCCGGCCCCGCCCGCGCCGAGCAGCACGACCCGGTCCACCGGCACGTCCGGCAGGCCGCGGCCGAAGCTGCGGGCGAACCCGGACCAGTCGGTGTTGTGCCCGACGGCGCCGTCCGCGGTGAACACGACGGTGTTCACCGCCCCGAGGGCCGCCGCGTCCGGGGACAGCTCGTCGAGGTGGCCGAGGACCAGCTGCTTCGCCGGGTGGGTGATGTTGAGGCCGGTGAACCCGGTGAGCCGGGCCGCGCGCAGCAGCTCGCCGACGGCGGTGGCGGGCGGCCCGATCCGGTCCAGGTCGAGCCGCCGGTACAGGCAGCGCAGCCCGAGCTCGGCGGCTTCCCGCTCGTGCAGGGCCGGGCTGAGGGAGGGGCCGATGCCCGCACCGACCAGTCCGGTGAGGTATCCGTCGTCGCCGATGGCAGCCACCTCCGTCCCGCGGGCCGCGGCCCGCAGCGCAATGAACGAACTAGCTAGTACACAGTAGCCCGGTGGCGCACCGCGGCCAAGGACCGCGGATTAGGCTGGGCGTGATCGAGCGGCCCGGACCGGTGGCTGACCGGCCGGAACCGGCGGAGCCCGGCTCCGGCGACCGCGCCCACGAGACGACGAGGGGAGCTCCCGTGGTGGCACCACCGCCCCCCGCGCCCGAACCAGGCGGCGCCCGGCCGGCGGACGAACCGCGCCAGCGCGACGCCGAGCGCACCCGCGCGGAACTGCTCGACGTGGCGCTCGCCGAGTTCGCCGACAAGGGCTACGCCGGAGCCAGGGTCGACGAGATCGCCGCCCGCACCAGCACCACCAAGCGGATGATCTACTACTACTTCGGCGGCAAGGAGCAGCTCTACATCGCCGCCCTGGAGCGCGCCTACGCCGCGATCCGCGGCGTGGAGCAGGGCCTCGACGTGGCCGACCTGGACCCGGTGGCCGCGATCCGCCGGGTCGCCGAATCGACCTTCGACCACCACGAGTCGCATCCGGCGTTCATCCGGCTGGTGTCCATCGAGAACATCGACCACGGCAGGCACCTGGCGAAGTCCGCGGAGCTGCCCGGGCTGGGCACGCCCGCGCTGGAGGTGCTGACCGGGATCCTGGAGCGCGGCCGCGCGGCGGGGCTGTTCCGGGCGGACGTGGACGCGCTGGACGTGCACCTGGCGATCAGCTCGTTCTGCGTGTTCCGCACCGCGAACCGGCACACCTTCCAGGCGATCTTCGGCCGGGACATGCTGGCGGCGGACCGCCGGGAGCACTACCGCCGGATGGTCGGCGACCTGGTCGTCAGCTACCTGACCGCGGCTCCCGAAGCCGGCTGAGGCGCCTGCCGCCCGCCCGGACCCTGCCGCCCGGACCCTGCCGAGCGGGGGCGCCTGCGGACGCGGACCGCCTCGCAGGCCGGGCACCGGGACGCGATCGAGCCTTGACACGGGTGTGCCGCCACCGCACAGTTGCGGACTAACCAGGTGGTACATAACTGCTTCTCGCTGTTCCGAGCTACGGAGCAAGGACCGTCAGGAGCTACTCGGTGACCGAGACCCGCACGCCCGCGACGCCGGGCGAACACCGCAAAGCCGCGTGGGCGGCCTGGATCGGCAGCGCGCTGGAGTACTACGACTTCTTCATCTACGGCACCGCCGCGGCGCTGGTGTTCAACAAGATCTTCTTCCCGGCCTCCTCGCCCGCCACCGGCACGCTGCTCGCGCTCGCCTCGTTCGGCGTCGGCTACCTGGCGCGGCCGGTCGGCGCGTTCGTGCTCGGCCACGTCGGCGACCGGTTCGGGCGCAAGCGGGTGCTCGTGCTCACCGTGCTGCTGATGGGGCTCGCCACCGTCGGCGTCGGCTGCCTGCCCACCTACGGGCAGATCGGCGTCGCCGCACCGATCACGCTCGTCGCGCTCCGGCTGCTGCAGGGGTTCTCCGCCGCCGGGGAGCAGTCCGGCGCCAGCTCCATGACCCTCGAACACGCGCCGGAGCACCGCCGCGGCTACTTCACCAGCTTCACGCTCAGCGGCACCCAAGCCGGGCAGATCCTCGCCACCGCGGTCTTCCTGCCGATCGCCGCGATGCCGCAGGAGCAGCTGCTCACCTGGGGCTGGCGGGTGCCGTTCTGGCTCAGCGGCGTCGTCGTCATCGTCGCCCTCGTCATCCGGCGCACCCTCGACGAAACACCCGTGTTCCAGCGGGAATCCGCCAAGGAGGACCGCGAGCCGCCGATCGCCGCGCTGTTCCGCGAGCACCGGGCCGACGTGCTGCGCGTGGTGGTGGCCTCCACCGTCGCGGCCGTGAGCACCATCTTCACCGTGCACGCCCTGAGCTACGCGGTGAACACCGTCGGCCTGGAGCGCAGCCCGATGCTGTGGGTCGGGGTGCTGGCGAACGTGGTGGCGCTGGCGGCGATCCCGCTGTGCGCGCTGCTGTCCGACCGGATCGGGCGCAAACCCGTGTTCATCGGCGGGACCGCGGCCTGCGCGGTGCTCATGTTCGGCTACCTGTGGTCGATCTCCACCGGGCGGTACTCGCTGATCTTCCTGACCGGGATCCTGCTGTTCGGCATCGCCTACAGCGCCCCGAACGGGGTCTGGCCCGCGTTCTACGCCGAGATGTTCCCCCCGAAGGTGCGGCTGTCCGGGATGGCCGTCGGCACCCAGATCGGGTTCGCCGTCGCCGGGTTCTCGCCCAGCATCGCCGAGGCCGTCGGGCCCGGGCGGGACGGCTGGTTCGCGGTGTCCGCGTTCATCGCCGCGCTCTGCGCCTGCAACATCGTCGCGGTGCTCACCGCACGGGAGACGCACCGCGTGCCCACCGACGAACTCGGCAGGCGCGGCGGTCCGGCACCGGAACCGGTCGCGGCCGGGTGAGCGCGGGAGGGGGGGGGGGGGGGGGGCCCCCCCCCCCCCCCGGGCGGGGGGGGGGGCCCCCCCGGGCCCCCCCCCCCGGGGGGGGGGGGCCCGGGGCGCCGCGCCCCC